>JAGLFC010000147.1 GCA_023144715.1 Gammaproteobacteria bacterium
GCCATGCCAATTCTGAGGCAATATATACCCCAACTGATGCACCGACGACTAAGTAGACGGCGGTCATTACGGCAAACCAGCGAACAACGTCGAAGTTATACTTCTGCTCCGCTGCGGCTTCTTCCATAGTGTTCTCCACAATTATTGATTACAAGAAAATGATTCAAAAATTTTACAAAATACTTTTTGTGATTCTAAACCCTTGTTATATTAAGGGGATACCCCAAGGTAATTTTTGTAGCGTTATTTTGCCTTGTTTCTCAATAAGTATCAATGTTTTCTAATATAAAATTGTGTGATATAACGCTAAAAGCATTTATATTTAAAATATAACTCATTGATAACTTATTGTTTTTAAAAATTTATTTATGACATTTAATACAACTTGATATTGATCAATTATCAATAATCACTTGATATAAATCAAGCCATAATTTTTGCTTATTTTATTTGCTAACTTGGGCAACGGTTGCTTTTATACTCTGTTTTAATCGTTCAAAATCTGCAATTGGTACATACTGAAAGACTTCTTTACCTTTTTTACTAAAAGAGATCACCAATCCTTTGGATGGATAAAGCCAAAATTCCGTATTTTCATCTAAGGTCATTTTTTCTTCTGCCAAACCAAATTTACTTTGTAATAACTGAGCATCAACATTACTTTTAGGAATATAGGTCAATGATTTAATGACTCGATCTTGTAAGGGAATTGCTAAATCATCTAGCGGATACTTTATAGTACGTGAGGTTTGTATTTTGGGTTTACCTGAATTTTTTTTCAAATAATCAATACCCAAATTATCAACATTTAGTTCTAGCAAAACTTTGGCACGCAAGCCTGAAAGACTGACACGAATAAAATAAGCTTCTAAAGAAATGCTATTATCCTGATTTTCAAACCAAGCAAGCTCATATTCACTTTTTAATATCTTAACGGCATCCCCTAGAGTCGATTTACCCACATCTAAATCAAGTACATGTAAAGTATGGGGATCAACTATAGTAATTTGCCACGGTAAATTTTTTACTCGAATCGTACCATCGCCCTGTGGTGTCACCATACTATTATAAAACCAATAACCTAATACAAAGATCAAGGCACTTATAATTAACGTCAGAGGTTTAAACATACTTGTTCCTAATTTGTTGTTTTATCCAAAAGTTTGAAATCAATAAACGTTTCTAAGGCAATGCCATTTTTTATCTCTAACTCAGAAAAATAAGGTAATTCACCTAAAAAAGGAGCTCTTAAACGTACTTTTAAAGAAGTAATATTTTCTTTTTTATAACTCATTCTTGTATGATTAATAGCGTGACCATTATTAGCAATCCACCCTGCTATTTTCAAACCTGTTTGTTCTATGGCTTGTGCTGTCAGTAATGCTTGATTAATGCAACCTAAACGCAGTTGTACCAGTAAAATCACAGGAAAGTTTAATAAACGTGCTAAATCAGCCAATGTTTCTTTTTTATTTAAAGGCACTAACCAACCTCCGACACCTTCTACAATGGTATAATCGGCTTTATTGTGTTGCTCTAAAATATTATCAGCAATTTCTTGTATATTAATCTCAACCCCTACTTCTTGTGCTGCAATATGAGGAGCAATAGCAGGTTCAAAAGTATAAGGGTTGACTTGATTATAAGGTAAAGTAACATTTGAAACTGCCATAATCTTTAAGGCATCCTCATTTTTCCAGCCTTCAGATGTTTTCTGGCAACCACTTGCAATGGGCTTGAAGCCTAGCGTGCTATGACCACATTGATGCCAATAATGTAATAATTGTGTGCTGATAAATGTTTTACCTGCATCGGTATCCGTGGCTGTAATAAAATAATTTATCATCCGTGTAAATTACTTTTTAATTGTGCCAATGAAATAGAAGTCATACCTGATTGTGTTTCTTGCATAGGTGTTTGAGGATTCCAAGCATGTCCATATAATATTTCATAGGTCACAGGCAAACCTGCCTCTGTACGAAATTGTTCATACGTTTTCACCAATGCTTGAAGACGATCTTTGCCTGTGAGTGCATGTTCTCGTGCTTGATTATGATTATTTGCACCCACTGCTTTTAGTTCACGCATAATTTGTTTGACAGATGAATAATTCAGCACAATCGTTTCATTATCCATAACAGGATTTTCTACTTGTGCATTATAGAGTGCATCGCCAATTTCATGCATATCTGTAAAATAATTAACATGTTGTTTGTTACTGACTTCTGTCCAACTGGCTTTTAATTCTTTAAGGGTTGCCATACCCAGTGTAGTAAACATTAGTAATCCACCAGGTTTTAGTACACGTCGAAATTCACTAAAAAGTGTATTAAGATCCGTACACCATTGAATCGTTAGACTTGAAAAAATCATATCCATACTGGCATCAGAAAAAGGTAATTGTTCTGCATCTGCACAAACAAACTGCTGTTTGGACTCTTTTTTAAATAAGTCTTTCACTTTTTTAATCAGATTGGAGGAATCTGTCAATTTTAAACGGTTTTGTACCAGCATCTGTTCTGCCATATCCAATGCAATAATAGTGGCATCAGGATACATAAGAGCCAGTCCTTGAGTTCCCTGCCCTGTTCCAGCACCAATATCTAAAATAGTCTGTGGTGTCACTTTAATATAATCCAAACGTTCAAGTAAACGCTGACACACTTCTTGCTGTACAATCGCAAATTGATCATAGCGGTGTGCTGCTTTATTAAATGAGTCTCGGACTTGTTTTTTAGAAAATTGTACTGTGGTCAAAAAATAATCATCCTAGGAAAGTATCAAAATCAGTATAGCATAGTTACCATGATAGCCTAAATGCCTTATCAGATAATATTTTTTAAAATTTTCTTAAATATTTCAGGGTGAGAGATAAAAGGGGCATGACTTGCCTCTAAAATTGTCAATAGTGATATATTATTTTGTTCTGCTAAAATTTCTTGCCCTCGATAATCAATCAAACTATCTTTTGTGCCACTGATTAAACTGATAGGAAGATGTTCGATCTCTTTGATTTGTTGTAATTTATTTTCATGTAATAAAAGTATAATGCCATTCTCCAAAGCATTGATATCAGGTTTACCCCGTAATGATAATTGCTTTTGTAATTGTTTAATATCTTCTTTAACAGTACGACTACCCATTGCCTGAATCATAAGAAAACGTGTTAATGTCTGTTGATAATTTTTTTTTAAACTCTGTGAAAAACTTTCAAATACATCTGCTTTTACCGCATATTGCCAATAATTATTTTGCACAAAGCAAGGTGTTGAACTGACTAAAATTAATTGGCTAATATCACACTGCTGTCTGCTGACGAGATCAATGGCCATTAAGCCACCCATTGACCAAGCAATCAATAGTGTTTGCTTATTAATTAATAAAGGTTCAAGACTTTTTGCTAACACTTCACTGGTGGCACTATATTCATAATCACTCTTACCATAACCGGGTAAATCCACAGCACGAATTAATTTTTGTGGGTAATTCTGCATTAAAAATTCAGCAGTATCCGTCCACACACTGCTATTCATTGCCCAACCATGAATAAGCAATATTTGTTCTGGTGAAGACTCATCTCCCCATTGCTGATAACGGATTGTCATTAGATTTAGATAAGCAGTAAATAATCTTTAATACGTTGCACTGCCTGTTCAAGATAAACAATATCTCTTGTATAAGCAAAACGAACATAACGTTCGGGATGATGACAACCAAAATCAATACCCGGTGCAATAGCCACGCCTGTTTCTTCTAACAGATCCTGTACAAAAAGCATACTATCCTGAGTAAAAGCACTGCAATCACAATATAAATAAAAGGCTCCCTGTGGTTTGACAGGGATTTTAAAACCTAGTGTTATCAGTTGCTCATATAAATAATCACGCCTTTGTTTAAAAATGTGTCGCCGTTGTTCCAATAGTGCTAATGTTTCAGGTAAAAAAGCGGCAATAGCAGCTTGTTGAGCGGTTGTAGGTGCGGCTAAAAATAGATTTTGAGAAAGATGTTCACAAGCTTGAATTAAATCAGTGGGAACAATACACCAACCTAAACGCCAGCCTGTCATTTGAAAGTATTTAGAAAAGCTATTAATGATAATAATATGCTGATCAAATGCCTCAATACCTGTTAACGCACACTGTGATTGAACATCATAAACCAGTCCTTGATAAATTTCATCGACGATCAAATAGGCATTTTTTTCTTTGACTAAGTGAATAATTTTAGTCATTTCTTGTTCAGAAACCAATGTTCCTGTTGGATTAGACGGCGATGCCAACAAGACTACTTTTGTATTATTTTGCCAATTTTGAGCAATTAGATCGGCCGTTAATTGATAATTATTTATTTCATCAACTGCTATTGCCTGAATATCACCTTCAACAAAACGCACAAAGTTTTGATTACAAGGATAACCGGGATCAGCCAACATAAGGGCATCGCCTGAACCAATTAATGCCCCCATCACCAAAAGTAACGCTCCCGAAGCTCCGGGGGTAATGACAACATTTTCTACTGCAAGCGTCAGCTCATAATGAGTGTTATAAAAATCAACAATCGCTTCTCTAAGCGCCAACAAACCAAGACTGGGGGTGTAATGAACCTTTCCTGTTTTTAAGGCGTGTATGCCAGCATCAATAATCGGCTGTGGGGTATTAAAATCTGGCTCACCCACCTCCAAATGAATCACATCCCTACCCTGCTGTTCTAAGGCTTTTGCCTTGCCCAACACAGACATCACATGGAATGGTTTAATTGTTTCCATGCGTTGTGCTAAAGAACGCTTAACGAAATGATTGCTCATAATGACTAAATTTTTTCTGCACTTGCCAAACTAAAGTATGTATCATCACAACTTCCCTGCAAGACTTTCATTGCCTGATCAGGCTCTCCCAAATCACTCAGCACCAAGGTTGCTTCACTAAAATCATGATCATTAGTATAGCCATTCACAGTGACAATTGTTTTTAAATCTGCACCATGAGAAGACATTAAACCATTATAAGAATCTTCAAATGCCAAACATTCATCCGCTTTTAAATTCATTTTGTCTAAAGCATAGATATAAATATCAGCGGCTGGTTTTTTTGCTGGCACAATATCTCCTGCTGCAATGACTTCAAACCAATCCAGTGATTCAGCCCCTAAAGTATGTGTCAGTAATGCCGTCACATTAGCAGGAGTCGTCGTGGTCGCAATGGCCATTCTAAGCCCTGCTTCACGTGCTTCATTAATAAAACGTGTCACACCGGGACGCAATGGCACAGCACCCTCCGCCATTAATTGTGTATAAAAACGAGTTTTAGCAGCATGTAGTTGTGCCACAAAATCAGTAAATTCCTCATCTGTTACCGCAGGAGCACTAAATTCTGAACCTCGTTCAGTCGGATAAAAATCCGTTAAATAATAACGAATACGTTCCTTACCTCCAGTCACCGCTAATAAATCGCCATACAGCTCAACACTCCAGTGCCAATCCAGCCCTGCTTCCTCAAATGCCATATTAAACGCGACCAAATGTCCATCACGTTCCGTATCCGCTAAGGTACCATCTACATCAAATATTAGTGCTTTTAATTGACTCATTAGTAATTTCTCTATTGTATGTATTAAAGTGAATAATAAATTCTATAATATCATTATTAAAATGATCACACTAGACCATATCACCAGATGATATTATTGAAAAATATAAATTTAAACAATTTATAGAATGGCACACTCTATCGTGTGTGTATCGACTAAATGATAATGGTCTTTTGTGGGAATCCATCATGTTCTAACGCCATTCTTCATTAATTTCCATTGTATTTTTTGTAGATTTCCTGATTTATTGAACAATCTGTACACGAGCCACTTGAGCAATTTCTTCGCCTAATTGTTGTAAAGCTTGATTCATCGCAATAACCAAATCATCATAATGAACACCCTTCACTGTTTCATTAATAATAGACACTTGAGTAATTATCGGCGTATCATTTTTATCAAATAAGCTCCAACGCGATTCTAGAGTGACTGACTTTCCTAATTGACCATCAAAACGACCAATATCAATTGCTACTCTTAGGTCTAATGGGTATTGTCTATCACTTCTTGGTAGCCAATAAACACGGTTTGAATTCAGATTATTGGATAAATTAATCACCAATAAGCGATAAATGCTCCCATTAATCGGTTCTATCCAACGATTAAACTCTGACACATTAAAATGATGTTTTGATTGACGTGTCACAATTTGAGGACGGTTAATGTATTCTGGCAAACTAATCGGACCCACGCCAATAATACAGCCTTTTTCAACCCCTATTAATGAGGCATCACTGCTTTCTTCAAGTTGATAAAATTCGGTGTTTTTTGATGTGCCTGTACAAGCACTTAAAAATAGGACTAAAAAAAAAATAATTAGATAGTATTTGCCTAAAATCATTGTAAATTCTCCATTTTCAACATCATACCAGACTTTAATAATTATAGTCCTAATACTTGAATGTTTTTGTATGGTATTATAAAGTATGATAAATTACTTTTTATAGGACACCATAATGACGCTTAATGATCAATGGCAAGAACACATTCTTTCTTGGGAATATGACTCATCAGCCAACCCAAATTTACCAGAAATTCCCATTCATGCCTTCCCTGCTACGTTACATGAAACAGGTGATACAGCGATTATTGAGTTAGATTTATCCTCTACTATTGGTACAGATGGATCAGCCACTACGCCTAATTTATTGGCAAATTATATTCATATTAATCAAAATGAATCCATTGACACACATGTTAATTCAACCTCAGAAGTGTTTTATGTGATGCGTGGTACAGGCCATACAAAAACCAGTGAAGGGACTTTAGAATGGCAACAAGGTGATGTCTTCACTTTACCCAGCAATTCAGGATCGACACATCATGCGTCACAAGACAGTGCGTTGTGTTGGGTACATGATGCGCCTATGTTGACTTATATCGGTGCTAAAGCAGGCGAACCACGTTTTAAACCGACTTTTTATCCTAAAGACTATCTTGCTGGAGAAATTGCTCGTATTCGAGAAGCAGGTATTAAAGAAAATCGTAATCGTAATGGTGTGATTTTGGGTAATCCTGCCAGTGAAAAAACACGTACGATGACCCCTAGTCTCTGGTCTTTATATAATTTATTACCCAAAGGTGCGGTACAAAAACCACATCGTCATAATTCGGCAGCCATTGATTTAGCCGTCTATGCAGCACCTGGCACGAATGTTTATACCATGATTGGTAAAGATATTGATGATCAGGGTAATATTATTAATCCTTTCAAAGCGGTTTGGAAGCCCAATACTATTTTTGTCACGCCTCCCGGTTGGTGGCATGCTCATTATAATGAGTCCGATGAAGATGCGTATGTATTCCCCATGCAAGATGCAGGTTTGCAGATTAATATGCGCACTTTAGATATTCAATTTGTAAGAGATTAAATCAATATTAGTATCACTATGAATAAACAAGAGAATAACCAAGAAATCGTGGGCGGTGGTTTAAAGAAAGTACTTTATACCCTTAATACGGTTAGAAAAATTGGTTTAAAAAACTCAGCCAAGGCTCTCACAGCAAATAATACCTGTAAAGCCTGTGGTTTGGGAATGGGTGGGCAAAATGGTGGCATGGTTAATGAGTTACATGAATACCCAGCGGTGTGCAATAAGAGTGTGCAAGCACAATTAACCGATATTCAACCACCGATTCCAAAAGAAATTTTTAAGCATAGTATTACTGATCTCAAAGAACTCACGGCTCATGAATTGGAACACTTAGGGCGTTTAGGTTTGCCACTGTATAAGTCGAAAGAAAATAATCATTTTCAAGTGGTGGATTGGCATTGGGCAATTAATTATAGTGCAAAAAAATTTGCACAAGTAAATCCTGACCGTAGTTTTTTTTATGCCTCAGGGCGTTCATCGAATGAAGCCAGTTTTATACTGCAATTATTAGCCCGATTGTATGGCACAAATAATATTAGCAATTGCTCATATTATTGTCATCAAGCATCAGGAGAAGGCTTGTCGAGTACTCTAGGCACCACCACTGCTACCGTTGAACTCGCCGCTCTTGAAGCCTGTGATCTGGTCTTTTTATTGGGTGCCAATCCCTCTTCTAATCATCCTCGTCTTATGCATAAGCTGAAGTTAGTGCGTGATAGAGGAGGTGATGTGGTGGTGATTAATCCTGCTCGTGAACCAGGCTTGGTTAAATTTTCTTTACCAAAAAGTATTCGTTCGATGCTCAAAGGCGGTGATATTATCGCCTCTGAATATTTACAACCGCATATTGGCAGTGATTTATGGTTAATTAAAGGCATTGCCAAAGCCATTATTGCGAGCAATGCTCAAAATCAAAGTTTTATTGATCAACAGACCGAAGGCTTTGAGCACTTTCTCAATGATATTTTAGGGACTTCTTGGGATGATATTGTGCAAGCATCGGGTATAGAGCAAGCACGTATTGAAGAAATTTCGGCACTCTATGCACGTTCTGAAAATACCATTTTTGCTTGGGGTATGGGTATTACTCATCACCTTAATGGTGTTAATAATGTTGAATACATTACCAATTTAGCTTTATTACGTGGCATGGTGGGCAAGCCTAATGCTGGACTCTTACCCTTACGTGGTCATAGTAATGTACAGGGTATTGGATCAATGGGGGTAAAGCCAACACTCCCTAAAGCGATATTTGATAATATTGAACAATTATTTAATATTAAGCTACCTCAACATAAAGGCTTGGATACACTGGCTTGTTTACAAGAAGCACAAAAGGGAGCGATGGATGCCGCTCTTATTTTAGGGGGCAATCTTTATGCCGCCTCACCTGATAGCCAGTTTGCAGAGCAAGCTCTGGCAGCCGTTGATTTTAAACTGTTTTTGAGTACTAGCCTGAATCAAGGGCATTTATTTGGTTCTGATCAGAGTGAAAGTTTAATTCTCCCTGTCACCGCTCGTGATGAAGAATGGCAGGCAACCACTCAAGAATCTATGTTTAATTTTGTTCGCATGAGTGATGGTGGTATTGACCGTTTGGATAATGTCCGACCTGAATCGGATATTCTTTGCGATCTTGCACAGCAATTACTGCCTGACAGCCCCATTGATTTTAGCACATTAAAGTCACATCGAGCGATCCGCCAAGCGATTGCCAAGAGTATTCCTGGTATGCAACAAATAGCAGATATTGATAACAACAAAACAGAATTTCATGTAAAAGATCGTGTTCTTAATCATCTGAATTTCCCAACAGCGAATCAACGTGCTTGTTTTATTACTCACAAAAATACGTTACCTGTTAATTCTAAGCAGTCACTTTATCCCATAAAACTAATGACCATACGCAGTGAAGGTCAGTACAATAGTATTATTTATGAAGAAAAAGACTCTTATCGAAATATTGATCAACGTTGGTCAGTGATGATTAATGCTGATCAAATGATAGCCCTAGGGATTAAAGAAGATGATTGTGTCAACCTTGTCTCTGAAACAGGGCGTATGGATAAAGTGCGAGTATATCCCTTTGATATTCCTTCAGGTAATATTATGGCATACTATCCAGAAGCCAATATTTTGGTGGGACAAGCGACTGATCCACGTAGTAAAACGCCTGCTTTTAAATCAGTACCCGTGAGAATTGAGAAATTAAGTGATTCATGAAATACCTCAATTTAACAGGACACCTTTTTTATAGCATAACACCTTAATCTTTAACACTATATATTAATAGCATACTTGAAATGAAACGGTTCCTGAACCAGAACCAAATCGTTGTTTGGTATATTTTTCTATATCAATTAAAAAATCATTATCACCTAAATTATTACTACAACAACCAGCACAATCACTATCCGAACAAAGATCGTATGCCGTTGCTATAATTTCTTTCTCTCCTTGACGTATTCTAATATTTTTTAGACCTAACCAGCCCCAATCTTTTGCATGAATAGCAATAATATTATTATTTTTCACCCATTCTTCTGATTTGGCTGGGCCTCCTAAACCATAAAATTGTCCTTGGTATTTACAACCACTATAAAGTACACACTCTTCATAATCATTTGGATCGGGGTATGATGTATAATGGGTTAACGTGGCTTGATACCATTGAGTGCCACAATCACCTTTGGATTCACTCAGACCCACATCTAATTCCACTGAATCAAGCATGTCATACGAATTTTTATAAAAAAGTCTTGCTTCATACTCACCTATTGCATTAATACTTTCTATTTCAATAGCTCCATTGGTCAAATTTTTTAACGGCCAACTCACCACATTTTCCCAATCATCACTACTGGATTTTGGATAAATACCCAGCCAATAATTTTTATCTGCTTGTAAGCCTTCCAGATAAACAATAAGTATTTCATCAACTTCATAGTGTGCTTTTGAGGTATCAATGGATTCAGCATAAGAAAAATGACTAGATAAAAATAAACACATTAGCACTACGTACTGTTTTAAATGACTCATTTTATTCCCCTATATTTTAATAGATATACACATATATCATACGATTAAATAACTAA
>JAGLFC010000148.1 GCA_023144715.1 Gammaproteobacteria bacterium
GAACCAACTGAAAGCTTAGGAGATTTTTTCTTGACACTTGATTCTATGCCTGAACCTATTGTCGGTAAGAAAGGAACGTTTTACTATCTTGATTCTGGAAATTATGTGTTTGCGGATCTCCTCTAAAACGAATCTAAAAATATTGAGTGCTATGCTATATTGTCATAAGCACTCAATGTTATAAAAAGTGCCTGTCAACTCATCAATAAACCTCAAACTCATTTCTACCATAGTACATGTATCATGTCCTAATTATAACTCCGTGCATTTAATACCCTATAAGGTTTAACATCATGCTTGATCGCACAAAAAAAACAACTGATACACAACTAGTATTAGTGGATGGTTCTTCTTATCTCTATCGTGCATTTCATGCCATGCCAGAATTAAGTAATTCAAAAGGAATGCCCACAGGAGCAGTTTATGGGGTGGTCAATATGCTTAAACGCTTGCGTCATGATTATCCCACACAACGAGTGGCCATGATCTTTGATGCCAAGGGCAAAACCTTTCGTGATGACCTGTTCCCAGACTATAAAGCCAACCGATCTGCCATGCCTGATGATTTGCGAAGTCAGATTGAGCCATTATATGACGTGATACGTGCGATGGGTTTTCCTTTAATTGCGATTGAAGGCGTTGAAGCAGATGATGTGATTGGCACTTTAGCAGTACAAGCCACACAGGCTGGACTGGATGTGATGATTTCAACAGGCGATAAGGATATGGCTCAGTTGGTGAATCAGCAAGTCTCTCTTGTTGATACCATGAAAAATCAAGTGATGGATATTGAAGGTGTTAAGAAAAAATTTGGGGTGAATCCTGAACAAATTAAAGACTATTTAGCATTAATCGGTGATACCTCTGATAATATTCCGGGAGTGGCAAAAGTGGGGCCAAAAACAGCGGTTAAATGGTTGGATCAATATAATAGTGTCGCCAATATTATTGAACATGCTGAACAGTTTACAGGCAAAGTGGGTGAAAATCTTCGTGCCTCTTTGGATCAGCTTAAATTATCCTATCAATTGGTGACCATTAAGCTGGATGTTGAAATAGCAGAAACGATTGATCAACTTTGTCTGACTGAACAAGATACTGAAAAACTGATAGAACTTTATGCTGATCTAGAATTTAAAACATGGCTGGCAAAACTACAAACAAAAGAATTTGTTGGCACACAGCAGGAAATAGTATTGGATGAAGAAGATCAATCTTCATCATCGCTGAATGGTAAAGGTCATTATTGTACCATTACCGATTGGCAAACCTTTGATGATTGGGAAAAACGCTTAAAAGAAGCAGAACTGATTGCCTTTGATACCGAAACCACCTCACTGGATTATATGCAAGCAGAAATAGTGGGTGTTTCTTTTGCGGTAAAAAGTGGAGAAGCCGCTTATATCCCTTTGATTCATAAAGATGTTGAAGTACCTGAACAATTGGATCGAAAGGCAGTATTAAATCGTTTAAAACCACTCTTGGAAGATCCTAATAAAGCCAAGGTGGGACAAAACCTAAAATATGATCAACATGTTTTACTCAATCATGGGATCAATTTATGTGGTATTGCCTTTGATACCATGCTGGAATCTTATGTGTTAGACAGCACGGCGACGCGTCATAATATGGATGCTTTGGCGACTCAATACCTCAATTATGAAACGACTAAATATACTGATATTGCAGGTAAAGGCGTGAAACAATTACGTTTTGATGAAGTCCCTGTCGCTTTGGCAGCCCCTTATGCCGCAGAAGATGCCGATATTACCTTACGCTTACATGAAACGTTATGGTCACAATTAGAACAACAAGAAGGTTTAAAAACACTTTTTAATGAGGTTGAATTACCCTTATTATCCGTTTTATCACGTATCGAGCGTAATGGTGTTTTAATTGATGCTCATTTATTAGAGCAACAAAGTCAGGATATTGCCATTCAGTTAAAAATGATAGAAGAAGAAGCTTATTCGCTGGCAGATGAACCCTTTAATATGGCATCACCCAAACAAATTCAGCACATTCTTTTTGAAAAAATGGCTCTACCAATTAAATCCAAAACTCCCAAGGGACAACCTTCTACAGCAGAATCGGTATTACAAGAACTGGCACAAGATTATCCTATGCCAAAACTTATTCTTGAGCATCGCTCCTTAGCCAAACTGAAATCAACTTATACCCATAAATTACCCAAACAAATTGACCGAAAAACAGGTCGTGTGCATACCTCTTATAATCAAGCGGTAGCGGTGACAGGAAGGCTTTCCTCTACTGATCCTAATTTACAAAATATCCCCATACGCACAGAACGAGGCAGAAAAGTACGCCAAGCCTTTATTGCTCCCGAAGGCAAAAAAATAGTCGCCGCTGATTATTCGCAAATTGAATTACGCATTATGGCACACCTATCAGAAGATAAAGGATTACTGAATGCTTTTGAACAAGGAATGGATGTGCATCAATCCACCGCAGCAGAAGTTTTTGGTGTGTCTTTAGAAGTCGTGAGCCAAGAGCAACGTCGTAGTGCTAAAGCCATTAATTTTGGTTTAATTTATGGCATGTCAGCCTTTGGTTTAGCAAAACAACTGGATATTGGCAGGAAGGATGCACAGCGTTATATTGATCTGTATTTTGAGCGTTATCCGGGTGTAAAGGATTATATGGAGAGAATGCGTGAATTGGCGAAAGAGCAGGGCTATGTAGAAACTGTTTTTGGTCGTCGCTTATATATTCCTGATATTACTTCACGTAATGCTCAACGCCGTCAATATGCAGAACGTACCGCCATTAATGCTCCTATGCAGGGGAGTGCAGCGGATATTATTAAACGAGCCATGATAAAAATGGATCAATGGTTAATGACAGAAGCCATAGAAGGGCAAGCATACCAAGGTATAAAAATGACCATGCAGGTGCATGATGAACTGGTCTTTGAAGTTCCTGAAAGCCAGCTTGATAACGCTCTGGAAAAAATAACGTTGATTATGGAAAATTCAGCTGATCTTAAAGTACCACTCATCGTAGAGGCAGGTGTGGGTGATAATTGGGATGAAGCCCATTAATGCTAGTGACGAATAATTTTATCCGTGAGTGCATCTTTAATAATACTAGGCTTATCGCGAGTACCTAATGAACCATTTAATATATAGTCGAGTTGATTTTTAAATTGTAAACGCACATTAAAGGCATCATAGGTCATTTTTTTGCCACTAATATTAGCACTGGTTGAAATAATAGCGGATTGGCTTTGTTGGCATAATTCTCTAACGATAGGATGGTTACTGACACGTACTGCTACACTCTTAAAATCACCTCTGATCAAAGGTGATGTATCTTGAGCCGCAGGTAATATCCATGTATTGGGACCTGGCCAACTGGCTGATATTTTATCTAAGATTTGAGGGCTAATCTCAGCAAGATAGGGCATTAACTGTTCAATATCTGAAGCAATCAGGATCAATCCTTTTTTGGCAGGACGTTGTTTGATTTCTAAGAGACGTTTAATCGCCGTTAAATTATCTGGAAGACAGCCTAGACCAAAGACTGCTTCGGTAGGATAGGCAAGTACTCCACCCTTTTTTAGAATATAAACGGCATGACGGATTTGCCAATGGGATGCCTGTTCAGTGGATTGTGGGCATGTTTTCATAAAGATGATCCTGAATCCAAGTATAGGAGTCAACTAAATCAGGTAAATTGTATAATACCATCAGTATAATGAGCTTGATTTGTTCTTGATTAATATGAGCCACATTTAAAGCGAATGCTTTTTCTATAATCAGTTCACGTTGACTGATTGAAATCATATCAAGTATCACTAATTCTAATAAGATACTTTGTGCTTGACGACTGAATTTTTTCAATTCAAAATGACTAAATATTCTGGTGCTATTGTGGTATTTTGGCTCATAGAATATGTCTTTTTTATCACTGATATTATCAGGTAATAAAGCAAGTTCATCTAGCCAATTAAAGGCATGATCAACGGTACTATGATGAAAGCCAATAGAGGCTAATTCTTTCCGAATATCGTCTTCACTCGGCAATTGTTCCTTGTCCATATCATCCATATAAATATCAAAAAGATACATTAGGATATCAAGTACTTGAGTATTCATATTCTATTCATTTAATAATTAATCAACCCAATAGTATAATGGATTATAAATAAAGAAGTAAAGAGGTGATTAATCCACTAAAAAAACTCAGTCTATAATAATCACTTTTCAATTCACTCATTTGTTGAAACTAAGAATTGTTTAATACTGATAAGGAAATTTTTTAAAATTGGCTTGGCGTTTTTCTAAAAAGGCACTTCGACCTTCTTTAGCTTCATCACTGGCATAAGCCAAGCGAGTGGCTTCACCTGCAAAGACCTGTTGACCCACCATACCATCATCGGTCATATTAAAGGCATATTTAAGCATCATTTGAGCGGTAGGGGATTTCTCATTAGCAATACAGGCCCATTCCAAAGCCACTTTTTCTAAATCCTTATGTGGAACCACTTTATTCACCATCCCCATTTCATAAGCATCTTGGGCGGTGTATTCAAGACCCAGAAAAAATATTTCACGGGCTCTTTTTTGACCAATATGTTTAGCCAAATAAGCAGAGCCATAACCGGCATCAAAACTGGCCACATCAGCATCTTTTTGTTGAAAAACCGCATGTTCTTTGGAGGCAAGCGTCAGATCGCAGACGACATGTAATGAATGCCCACCACCGACACAAAAACCCGGTACGACGGCAATGACTATTTTAGGCATAAAACGAATCAGACGTTGCACCTCAAGAATATGCAAACGTCCATTATTGTTTGTTGTGTCAGAATCATTCTCTTCATAACGATAGCCATCCACACTGCGTACACGTTGATCGCCTCCAGAAGAGAATGCCCAACCACCATCTTTTGCCGAAGGGCCATTACCTGTGAGCAATACCACACCAATACTGGTATTGGCTCTGGCGTGTTCAAAGGCGGTATAGAGTTCATCGACTGTTTTAGGTCGAAAGGCATTGCGACATTCTGGACGATTAAAGGCAATCCTTACCGTTCGACCAATGACCGCTTCATGGTAAGTAATGTCTTCAAATGTAAAGCCTGCAACTTCTTTCCAGTCTTCAGCAATAAATAGTTCAGAAACCATTGATTTTCCATTATTTGTTTATATTGATAGGGCATTCTAACATAAAATGGGGTGTGAGCAGGTTAATCGGTGTAAACTGCCTAAACTAATAGAGAGATTAAATAATGCGAAAAAAAGAAAAATTTCTTGGCTATATCATACGATTGTTTGCTGTTATTATTTGGGGAATTCAACCTATTTATATTAAGTATACCGCAATAAATACGGTATCAATGGACTATCGTATTTTTTTTATAGCGGTAGGAGGTTTACTGATTTCTTTGATAAGCCTTTTATTTTTTTGGAAGCAAAAAAGTCATTGGAATTTTAAGTTAAAATTAAATACACTATTTTTTATGATTGTTATCACACAACTTTTATTTATCTATTTTTTTAATATCAGCTTACGCTATACCTCAAGTACCAATCTTATTATTTTTAATAATTTTGCCCCCCTTTTAGCCTTGTTAGTCGCTCTTGTTCTTTGGAGAAAAGAAATTCCTTATTTTAAAGATAGGAGTCATATTTTAGCGATTATTTTTGTTTTTTTTATGGGTGTGATGGGCAGTAGTTTACTATTTTATAATGATATTATTTATGGGCAAAATGGAAGTATTAAAGGCAATATATTGGCTTTACTGGTGATGTCTATTGATGTTGTTTTAGTGATTAGTCAAATTCGCTATGTTAAATATCTACACGATCATCAAAGTATTTTTTTGACTTTATATATCTATCTTTTTATTTTTATGATTATGATTCCTATTGTCTTAATAAATGTGTCCCTATTCTATACACTGACTCATGAGCAAATATATTATGCAATAGGAGCAGGGGTATTAAGTGGCATAGGACAAATTTTAAATTATGAAGCCTTTCGACGAATGGATGGCTTTATTGCATTTTTAATGTTTAATATTGCCATTCTTATTACATTTGTTATAGAGGCTTATTGGCTAAAAGAGATTCAAGTCACCCTATTTTTAGTGGTAGGGGGCTGTTTTATTATAAGTGCTTCTATCTTTGCAGAAGTGATTAATACTCAATGTGAAAAAGAGGCCTTAGAAAAGTAAAAATTTAAGATTACTGGTATAATAGTAAAGAAGTATAATACAATCATTCCAATAAGGATTCATGAATGAGTGAAATATTTCAACCAATGAATAAAAAGACATTAATTAATATAACTAAAAGAGGATCTTCAGATGACTTTTACCATGAACAAAGCATTGCCATTTTTTTTACTAATACTGAGTGTTGCTATTATGCTGGCGTTTATTCCACAACAAGTAGATGCAAGAAACGATAATGATAATAGAAATATTAACATCAATAAAAATAAAAACACCAATGT
>JAGLFC010000149.1 GCA_023144715.1 Gammaproteobacteria bacterium
AATCATCAAGGCTTACCTAAAAATCATGATATGATCTGGATGAGTCAATTTTTAGACTGTTTTAATGAATGCGATTGTCTTTCTATTTTACACAATGCACGTCAGTCTATGACCTCAGAAACTGAGCTATGGATAATGGAACCTCTTTGGGATAGACAACAACATGAAACATCCGCTTTTTGTATTATTAATACTTCTCCCTATTTTACCGCAATGGCCAATGGTTACAGTAAAATGTATCACTCAGAGGAATTAATCCAATTGATTGAAAAAGCCAATCTGGACATTATTGAAATCATTGATCATTTAGGATTGTGTCAATCCATTCTTCGTTGTAAACGCATTTAATTGAGTCAGTAAAATAATGAAAACAGCATTAGTCACAGGTGGTAGTGGTGAAATAGGCAAAGCAATTTGTTTAAGATTAGCTCAGGATGGACATCATATTATTGTCCATGCTCATAACAATATTGATAATGCTCAAAAAATTGTTAAAGAAATTATAACGCTGGGTGGATCAGCAGAAGCCATTTTTTTTGATATAGGCAATCACTGGCAAGCCACTACTCAAATAAAAAAAATATTAGAAAAATATTGTGTACAAATATTAATTCATAATGCAGGAATTCATAATGATGTACCTATGGCTGGTATGAAAAAAGAACAGTGGTCAAAAGTCCTTGATGTCACCTTAAATGGTTTTTTTAATGTGACTCAACCATTATTATTAGCAATGATGAAACCACGATGGGGACGTATTATTGCCATAGGATCAGTCGCAGGTATCATGGGCAATCGTGGGCAAGTTAATTATGCAGCAGCAAAATCAGGCTTACATGGTGCCTGTAAATCATTGTCTCATGAAGTGGCATCAAGAGGTATTACAGTCAATGTCATTGCTCCGGGTATTATTGCGACTAATATGACAAACGATCAATTTTCTAAAACAATGATTGAACAATTAGTACCCATGAAAAGAGCAGGCAATGTGAATGATATTGCTTCCTTTGTCAGTTTTTTATCATCGGATGAAGCCTCTTATATTACAGGACAAGTTTTATCAATTAATGGCGGTATGGCATGATTGATACACATAATGACGAACAAAAACCCTTAAAATGGGCAGTGGTCATTCCTGCTTACAATGAAGCCCTTACTATAGAATCTCTGATTGAAACAACCTTACTGCTCCAACCCACACAATTAATTGTAGTCAATGATTGTTCCAATGATAATACGGCACAATTATTATCTCATTTTCCTATTACTCTTTTGCACAATAATAAAAATCTTGGTAAGGCTGCGAGTTTATGGAAAGGTTTTACACAGGCTTTAAAAATGAATATGGATGTGGTCATTAGCTTAGATGGTGATGGACAACATGATCCAAACGATATACCAAGACTCTTACAAAAACAGAGTGAACATCCCAATAAAATAATTATTGCCTCTCGTAAAAGAAATCCTGACAGCCAACCTTTTGCTCGTTTTTTTGCCAATAAATTTGCTAATTTTTGGGTCTCATGGGCAGCAGGTTATCGAATATCTGATAGTCAGTCTGGTTTTAGATCTTATCCTACCTTATTATTAAAAAATATGTCTAATTTACAACAAAAAGCACAAAGATATGAACAGAGTTTTGTTTTTGAAAGTGAAGTATTAATTGTAGCGGCTTGGCAAGGAATATATTCACTGCCCGTCGAGATCGAAGCAATATATCCTGAACAAAGAAGAGCCAGTCATTTTAAACCATTTAAGGATATTATAAATATTACACGTATGGTAGCAAAAAAATTACTCAAAAAAAATATGAATTTAAACGGTTTATATCACATTATTTTTAATACTTCACTGCCACACAATCGTATGAAAATGAAGTAAGACTAAACACTTAAAAAAGTTTAATAAACCTGCTGATGAATAGCATTATTCAAATTTTGTATCCAACCATTATAATTAGAATGAATGACTGATTGTCCTTCATAATTTGAGCTATGTTCTTTGTAATCTAAATTACTACTGTCTTGATAATAAATACTATAATATTTTGTATTATATTGAATACTCACTTTGGCCATATGATCTCTTAAATGTAAAGTACCTATAATTAAACCTGGTTTTTTATTCTCCATTCTCCAGCCAAGACCATGTCCTGCTCTTTCTATACCCGTAGTGACTTCTTGCATAGTCAGTGGCTTATCAGTATTAAAGGCATCCTCATCAATATTAAGTATAGGTGCTGATTTACACGCCACCAAAAACAATGAAAGCATTATTAATATCATACTATGTTTTATAATTGTCATTTTAATTCCCTGTTCTAATTTAAAATAAAGAAATTGAGTACTGTATTGTATGTTATTTTCTGCTCTGCTAGAATCATTTTATTCCCTTATTTTGTTCTAATTTGAGAAATTTTAAATGCTATTCCATCAATAATAATGTTCACAATCGGTAATATTCTTTTTAAAACGACAGACTTTTTAATATTATTATCAGTCAGTAGTTTAATAATATGGCTTTATAGCATATTTTGGTCAACCGATACACTTTATGGTCAAGCAGAAACTTTACAAGTCCAATATTATAATCAAGTGGCTATAGATTACCCTTTAGATACTGATAGAATAATTAAGGTTGAGGGCAGTCTTGGTTCAAGTATTATTGAAATAAAACAAGGTAAAGCACGTTTTATCCATTCTTCCTGCCGTAATCAATTTTGTGTTTTTCATGGCTGGTTAAATATCGTGGGCGATAGTACCGCTTGTTTGCCCAACCGTGTGAGTATCCGTTTAAAAGGTACATTAAATCCCTATGATGCGATAGCAGGTAGTCAATGAAATTACACTTTTCAACCACTCATGAGGATCATCGTATTGCTTTATTGGCAGCCCTTGCCATTAGTATTTATATTATTGAATCAGCCTTTCCCAGCCCACTACCGGGCATTAAACCGGGGCTTGCAAATGTTATTACTTTATTTACGTTTCTTTGCTATGGATGGAAAATTGCTTTACAAGTCAGTTTATTACGCGTGATTATCAGCAGTTTGCTATTAGGCACATTTTTATCACCCACATTTTTACTCAGTCTCAGTGGATCATTACTCAGTTTAGGTATTTTAATGTTGGTACACTCTTTATTTTATCCTCATTATTTACGTCAATATCAACCCAGTGCCATTGGTTATGCCATACTTGCATCAGTCAGTCATATCAGTGGTCAATTTATAGTGGCATGGTATTTTTTTATTCCACACCCTGAATTATTCAAACTATTACCCATTTTAATGACTTTTGCCGTGATACTTGGCATCGTTAGCGGTATAATTACTCAACATCTAATCAATAAACTTTGTTCTACACATAATAAATAAGTTGGCACACACACTCTTGTCATATAATAATATTTCTTACTCAACCTCGTATAGTGTGGATAATTTAGTCACTGCACTTTTTATTACCTTATTATTACATGTCGTTATTATTTTTGGTGTTAACTTTACAGCACCTGAACCCAAAAAATCCATTAGCAAACAGACCTTAGATATTGTTTTAGTTCAAACTCAAGCAAAAGAAGCCCCTGAAAAACCTGATTATTTAGCCCAAGCTGATCAAAAAGGTGGCGGTAATCTGGATGAAAAATCTAAACCAACCAGTAAAAATCCAGGAAAAACCCCTCAAAAAGGTAACTCATTACAAAATAAAGCAGAAACTATCTTAAAACCTGTACCTGAAGTAAAAGTGAAACGCTCTATCTTATCAACAACAAAAAGTAGTAAGATAAAGGTACAAAAAATGGTCAAAAAAAAGAAAAAAAAGCATAAGAAAAAAAAGAAAGCCGTGGCTTTTTCTATTACTGAACTACAACAAAAAATTATAGAAAAAGAAGCGATGTTAGACAAACAAACTAAGCTTTATGCAAAACGCCCCAAAGCCACTTATATTTCAGCATCAACAAGGCGAGTAGTTGATGCACTTTATATGGTGCAATGGACAAAAAAAATTGAACGCATTGGCAATCTTAACTATCCTGATCAAGCCATAAGAAATAAGTTAGAAGGTCGATTACTGCTGGTTGCTGTTATCGCACCCAATGGACACTTAATAAATGTTGAAATTCGAAAAAGTTCTGGGCATACTATTTTAGATGAAGCCGCAAAACGTATAGTACGACTAGCGGCTCCTTTTGCACCTGTTCCCAAAGATGTCTTACGGGGAAATAACCGTTTATCAATTTCTAGAACTTGGCTTTTTTCACAAAGCTCAGGTAAAAATTTTTCTATTAAATAATATTACGATAACACACACTATGAATCTTACTAATAATTTTATTATTGCCATGCCTAGTCTCTCTGATCCTATTTTTGAAAAGACCGTGAGTTATATTTGTCAACATACCTCTCAAGGAGCAATGGGCTTAACCATTAATCATCCTATAGAAATTAGTTTTCGTTATTTTTTATCACAACTTGACATTACTTTAGAAGAAGATTCTCTCGCATCCACTCCTATTTATTTAGGAGGTCCCATTCAAACTCAACATGGTTTTATTTTGCATAGCAATGATATAGAACTGCCTGATAGCTCTCAAAGTTTAAAAATTAATGACGCTATATCTTTAAGTTCGTCTAAAGATATTTTATACGCTATTGCTAAAGGCAAAGGACCTTCTAAATTTTTAATTACACTCGGTTATGCAGGCTGGATCAAAGATCAGCTTGAGCAGGAAATATTACAAAATTCTTGGCTTAATGTTGTCTCAAATAATGATATTATTTTTTCTACTCCTGCGAGTAAACGTTGGGAAAAAGCAGCTTCACAACTTGGTATTGATATTAATCTTATTTCAGGTGATATTGGACATGCTTGATTATCCTCTTACAAGTACCTTTTTGGGTTTTGATTATAGTCAAAATAAAATAGGTATTGCTGTAGGTCAACGTTTAACAGGCACCGCTAATCCATTAACCACTTTACTTTCACCTCATAAACACATAAATTGGTCAGGCATTGATAACATAATAGAACAATGGCATCCTGTGGCTCTCATTGTGGGTCTGCCTTTAACAATGGATGGTGAAGAACAAGAGACAACTCAAGCAGTAAAAATTTTTGGCAAACAACTCAATAAACATTATAACCTAGACATACATTATATGGACGAACGTCTGACTTCACGTGAAGCCAGTCATCTTTTAGGTTATGACGGTATTACATCACCACGCCGTTATAGTAAACCAGGTAAAAAAGTTAAAAAAAATAAACGACAAGGTCATGATATTGATCAATTAGCAGCACAGCTTATTTTACAAAGCTGGCTAAACGAAACTGGATAACATTATAAATGACACACACCTTATTAGAACCGTTAAAACTCAACAATCCTGAAACTATTACACACTTATTAGACAGTATGTGTGAATCCATTAAACAGAAAACAAAATCACTTGATAAAAATAAATTAGTTATGATCGGTATTCATACGGGTGGCTTATGGCTTGCTGAAAAATTGCACCAACAATTGGCTTTTACTACACCTTTGGGTAGCTTAAATATTTCCTTTTATCGTGATGATTTTACTAAAATAGGTTTACATCCTGAGGTGAAACCCTCACAACTGCCTATCGACTTAGATGATAAGCATATTATACTTGTGGATGATGTACTGTTTACAGGGCGCACTGTACGAGCCGCTCTGAATGAAATATTTGATTATGGTCGCCCTGCTTCTGTCACACTCGCTGTTTTACTGGATAGAGGAGGACGTGAATTGCCTGTATACGCAGAAATTGTAGGACAAAGTATGGTGTTAGAAGCAGGACAACAAATTAAATTATGTGGTCCTGAATCATTACAATTAAAACGAAATAAGTGTTAGTAATACTATTTTATATCATAAATATGCATACCAATAAGGTGATAATATAATGGCAAAAAATATTCAGCTTGATGAGCAAGGAAATTTAAAACATTTTCTGTCTATTGAAGGTTTTAAACGGCAACATTTAATGAATATTTTAGATGCGGCCGAACCTTTTGCAAACGTTCATGCACAGGCCGTTAAAAAAGTGCCTATTTTACGAGGCAAAACGATTGTTAATTTATTTTTTGAAGCCAGTACTCGCACTCGAACCACCTTTGAATTAGCTGCCAAGCGATTATCTGCTGATGTACTCAATATTAACATCAATGCGTCTGCGACCACTAAAGGAGAAAGCTTGCTGGATATGTTGCATAATTTGGAAGCAATGCACTGTGATATGTTTATTGTCCGTCATAACCAAAGTGGTGCGGCTCATTTCATTGCACAACATGTTTCACCGAATATCAGTGTGATTAATGCGGGCGATGGTTGTCATTCTCACCCTTCACAAGCGATGTTAGATATGTTTACCATCCGCAAGCACAAAACACACTTTGCCGATCTGATTGTCGTCATTGTGGGTGATATATTACATTCACGAGTAGCTCGTTCACAAATTCATGCACTTAATACTCTAGGTGTGACAGAAGTGCGAGTGGTGGGTCCTAAAACGCTGATTCCCTATGAAATCGAAAGCCTAGGAGTACATGTTTATCATGATATGGAAAAAGCATTAATAGGTTCTGATGTCATTATTATGTTACGTCTGCAAAAAGAACGGATGCAAGGGGCATTACTCCCCAGTGCAAATGAATATTATCATCAATACGGTCTCACAGAACAAAAGTTAAGTTATGCAAAACCCGATGCCATTGTCATGCACCCAGGCCCTATTAATCGAGGTGTTGAAATTGCATCAAGCATTGCGGATGGTCCACAATCTGTTATTCTTGAACAAGTCAGTAATGGCATTGCCATACGCATGGCCGTCATGACACAAACACTTGGACGAAAGACAGGAGTTCAACTTTAATGTCTGATATTGCTCAATTATGTGCTGCTATTGCCTCTAACCACCCTGCTATTAGTATTATTAATGGTCATCTCATTGATCCTGCCAATCATATTGATCAACCTTTAGATATACATCTACAACAAGGAAAAATTTTAGCGATAGGTAAAGCACCTGATGATTTTATACCTCGTCAAGTCATTGATGCTAAAGGTTTAATTGTTTGTCCGGGACTGATTGATCTACGCTTTCGTTTAGGTCAATACGGCTATGAAACTAGAGGCAGTATTGCTCGTGAAACTAAGGCTGCTGTTGCAGGAGGTATTACGACTTTATGTTGTCCTCCAGATACCGTTCCCATTATTGATAATGCCGCTATGGTCAAGCTCATACGTCTTAAAGCAGAAGCGGAAGGTTTGACTAAAATTTATACTCTGAGTGCTTTAACACAACAATTAAACGGTGAAAAGCTCAGTGAAATGTGTGAATTAAAAGATGCAGGCTGTGTCGGTACCAGTAATGCCTTGCGTCCTATTAAAAGTACCTTAGTGATGCGCAGAGCATTAGAATATGCGGCCAGTCATAATATTACTGTTTTTATTCAGGCATTTGATCCTTGGTTAAGTGATGGTTGTGCTCATGAAGGAGCCGTCAGTACCCGTTTGGGTCTAGCAGGTATTCCTGTCAGTGCTGAAACAATTGCCATTGCCAGAGATTTGCAACTCATCGAACTCACGGGTGCTAAAGTACATTTTTGTCAGCTCTCTAGTGCTAAAGCAGTGCAATTAATCCAACATGCACAACAGAGTGGTTTAGCCGTAACCGCTGATGTAACGGCACATCATTTACATTTAACTGAAATGGATATTGCTGATTTTGATAGCAATTGCCATGTCATACCGCCTCTCCGAACACAACGAGATTTAACCGCTTTACGTCAGGGATTAAGTTCTGGAGTGATTACGAGTATTGTCTCCGATCATCAGCCTCATAGCAGTGATGCTAAATTAGCCCCCTTTGCTGCTACAGAACCGGGTATCAGTGCAGTAGAAACCTTATTACCGCTTGCCTTAAAAATGCTGGATGAGCAAAATATGTCTTTGAGTGACATCATTGCGAGTCTAACCAATCAGCCTGCTAAAATATTGGGTATTAAAGAAGGTGCATTAAGTATTGGTAGCGATGCCGATATATGTATTTTTGATCCTAAGGAGTATTGGCGAGTGGATCGTGAAAAGTTATTAAGCTACGGACACAATACTCCATTTCATAATTGGGAGCTAAAAGGAAAAGTCAACTACACCATTAAAGCAGGTGAAGTTGTTTTTCCATAAAAGGATTCATATTAAATTAAAAGTTAACACCCACTCCATCATCACTATCTTCTTCGGTATCACTCAAACTGATACCGTCCATAGTCGATCCCATAGATTCTGTATCATCATCCGCTAATTTAATCATTAAACGCAAATCATTAGCAGAATCTGCGTGATGCAAAGCATCTTCATAGGTAATTTCTTCCGTTTTATACAAATCATAAAGTGCCTGATCAAAAGTTTGCATACCTTCATCACGAGAATTTTTAATAATTTCTTTTAATTTATGAACCTCTCCTGAACGAATATTATCGGACATTAAAGGAGAATTAATCATAATTTCAATCGCTGCTCTGCGTCCTTTACCATCAGGTGTTGGTACTAATTGCTGGGCAATAAAAGCACGCATATTTAAGGATAAATCCATTAATAATTGCTGTTTACGCTCTTCTGGAAAAAAGTTAATAATTCGGTCAATGGCTTGGTTGGCATTATTAGCATGTAAAGTTGCCATACATAAATGCCCTGTTTCAGCAAACGCAATCGCATGATCCATTGTTTCTCTTGAACGGATTTCACCAATTAAAATAACATCGGGTGCTTGGCGTAAGGTATTTTTTAAAGCAATTTCAAAAGAGTCCGTATCAATACCGACTTCACGCTGTGTAATAATACAACCCCCATGCTCATGAACAAATTCAATAGGATCTTCAATCGTAATAATATGACCACTGCCATGTTCATTACGATAACCAATCATGGCGGCTAATGACGTTGACTTTCCTGACCCTGTTGATCCAACAAAGACAATAAGACCTCGCTTAGTCATGGCTAAATCTTTAATCACTTCAGGTAAGCGTAAATCTTTATAGCTAGGAATCGTGGTTTCGATACGACGCAATACCATACCCACATGATTGCGTTGCATAAAGGCACTGACTCGAAAACGTCCCACGTTGTTACGACTGATTGCAAAATTACATTCATGCTCTTCTTCAAATTGAGCACGTAATTTATCACTCATAATACCTGTAACAATCTGGTGTGCCTGAGTGGCGGTGAGCTTATTTTTTGTGACATGCGTTATTTTACCATTAATCTTCATTGAAGGGGGTGCACCAACGGTAATAAATAAATCCGATGCTTTTTTATGTGCCATTAACTTTAATAATGAGTCAAAATCCATTGTTCGCTACCTCTAGCAATCTAAATACTTAAAAACTATCTTTGTTAGTAGCATAAGCCATCGCATCAGTTTTAGTAATAATATTTTTCGCTAATAAATCTTTTAAACATTGATCCAATGTTTGCATACCCACACCTTGACCCGTTTGAATAGCAGAGTACATCTGGGCAATTTTTGCTTCACGAATCAGATTACGAATAGCAGGAATACCAATCATAATTTCATGAGCAGCCACTCGTCCACCACCGACTTTTTTTAATAAAGTCTGAGAAACAACCGCACGTAAAGATTCTGATAACATAGAGCGTACCATATCTTTTTCGGCTGCTGGAAACACATCAATAATACGGTCAATGGTTTTTGCCGCAGAACTGGTATGCAAAGTACCAAAGACTAAGTGACCTGTTTCTGCTGCGGTCAGGGCAAGACGAATAGTTTCTAAATCACGTAACTCACCCACAAGAATAATATCAGGATCTTCACGTAAGGCAGAACGTAATGCTTCATTAAATCCTAAGGTATCTCGATGCACCTCACGTTGGTTGACCAAACACTTTTTACTTTCATGAACAAATTCTATCGGATCTTCGACCGTTAAAATATGCTCATAAACAGTATCATTTAAAAAATCCATCATGGCCGCTAGAGTGGTTGACTTGCCTGAACCTGTCGGTCCTGTTACTAAGACAATGCCCCGTTTATTATCACAAATTGTTTTTAAAATATCGGGTGCACCTAACTCTTCAAGTGATAAAACGGTAGAAGGAATGGTACGAAAAACAGCCCCTGCACCACGATTCTGATTAAAGGCATTGACACGAAAACGTGCTAAACCAGGTACTTCAAATGAGAAATCCGTTTCCAAAAATTCTTCAAAATCTTTGCGTTGTTTATCATTCATAATGTCATACACCATATCGTGTACATCATTATTAGACAACGCTGGAATATTGACTCGACGAATATCACCATCGACCCTGATCATAGGAGGTAATCCAGCAGAAAGGTGTAAATCTGATGCCCCATTTTTTGCACAAAATGCCAGTAATTCAGTTATATCCATCACTTATACCCATTGTATTATATTTGAGTGTTTATTATGTATCATATTATTCATATCTATATATTGATCATGTTATTTATTTGCTATAATTATTAATAAATATAATTATTTAGTATAGATCAAAATGACCAATACAAGAAAGCAATTTATTCACATAAATCAACGCATCGAAGATGCCTTTCAAAAAAGTGGGCGTTCTCATACTCAGCCTGTTACTTTGTTAGCTGTGAGTAAATATCATAGCGTACAAAAAATTCATGATTTCTATGAATTAGGTCAAAGAGATTTTGGTGAAAGCTACTTACAAGAAGCCTTACAAAAAATAGAGGCTAATACTCATAAAGATATTATCTGGCATTTTATCGGTCCTATTCAATCCAATAAAACAAAATTAATCGCTAAAAATTTTCATTGGGTACATTCCGTTGATCGTTTTAAAATAGCCCAACGATTAAATACACAACGAGCAGAAAATTCTAATCCTCTTAATATATGCCTACAGATTAATATCAGTCAAGAAACTCAAAAATCTGGTTTCAGTCAAGATGAAGTGACCGCTTGCATTACAGAAATCAGCCAATTACCCCATTTATCATTACGCGGTTTAATGGCTATCCCTAAAGCTTCCAATAACATTGAACAACAAAAACAGGCATTTCATCAATTAAAACAACTTATGTTACAGCTTAATCAACACTTTAATCTCACAATGGATACCCTTTCTATGGGTATGTCCAATGATCTCGACACAGCAATTACAGAAGGTGCCACTATTATTCGTATTGGCACTGCTCTTTTTGGTGCTAGAAAAAAAATTATTGATTAAGCCAATTTGCTTAAATTGAGTTATAATTATCACTTATAGCAAACTGGCTAGATAACTTATTATGGATCTTACTCTAAATGATTAATAAAAAAATTGGTTTTATCGGCTCTGGCAATATGGCTTATAGTCTGATTGGAGGTCTTACCTCAACAGGTGTACTGGGTCAAAATATTTGGATCAGCGATCCCAATACTGAAAAAATGACTTCTATAGCCAGTCAATTTGGCGTTCATATCAGCAATAATATTGAACTGGCTCAAACCGTTGATATTATTATTCTTGCCGTAAAACCACAACAATTAGCACAGGTTTGTCGTGAAATTGCATCCGTGATAGATGACAACCCACCTTTGATTGTTTCTATCGCCGCTGGCGTGCGTATTAAAGATATTGAGCAGTGGTTACACAGTGAAGATCACAACAAAACCATAAGCCACGCATTAGTACGTTGTATGCCCAATACACCTGCACTCGTACAAAGTGGTGCAACGGCCTTATTTGCCAATGAACAAGTCAATGATGAACAAAAAACATTAGCCGAGTCTATCTTACGTGCCGCAGGTTTAACACTCTGGTTAGATAAAGAGTCTGATATGGATGCGGTTACTGCTTTATCAGGCAGTGGGCCTGCTTACTTCTTTTTAGTCATAGATGCGATGGAAAAAGCAGGTGTTCAATTAGGACTTACTGAAAATACCGCACACCTACTCGCGATGCAAACTGCCTTTGGAGCTGCAAAAATGGCATTGGAAAGTGATGATTCTCCTGAATTATTAAGAAAAAAAGTCACTTCACCCGCAGGCACTACAGAAGCCGCCATTCGTATTTTACAAGAAGGTGAATTAGAAGCATTATTTGCCAAAGCCATGCTCGGTGCAAAAAAACGTTCTATAGAGCTGGCAGAAATGGTCGCTCACGAATCATTAAACCACTAACTCAATACCACTAACTCAATACCACTAGGAAAATTAAGTCATGGACAATTTTTTAGTCAATGCTGGTTCTTATCTCATTAGTACCATTATTGGTCTTTATATTATCGTTGTATTACTGCGTTTTTTATTACAAGTCGTTCGTGCTGACTTTTATAATCCACTCTCACAATTTATCGTTAAAGCCACCAATCCTATCCTTATTCCTCTACGAAAAATAATACCGGGATTATTTGGTATTGATATTGCCTCTTTAGTGTTGGCTTATTTATTACAATTGATAGAAAACGGCTTACTGTTTGCTGTAAAAGGCATTTCAATTAATCCTATATTTTTACTTTGGTATAGTATTGGATCATTATTAACTTTAGTATTATATTTTTATCTCTTTGCAATTTTAATCTATGTCATTGTAAGTTGGGTCAGTCCGGGTACCTATAATCCTGCAACAGCCATTATTCATCAAATAATTGAGCCTATTATGCGACCTGCACGCAAACTACTCCCTCCTTATTCAGGTATGGATCTATCACCACTTTTAGTTATTGTAGCACTCAATATTTTAATTATGTTTATACCTGTTATCTTTGATTAAGTGCAAAATTAATGTGAACCAATTCCTATTTTTGATCGTGTTCACATTTTATATACCTCTTTGTTTGACATATTGTTAAAACAAACGTCAATATAGTATTATAGTTAAAGTAATATGGTACGACATCAATGTAATACAAGGTAAAATAAGGAAAAATCATGAAGAATAAAAGTTTTTTTGATGACATCAATGCTTATGGCAAGTGGAAAAACAATTTAATTTCTACTATTAATTTTTTTCAAGAATGGCTTATTGATAACAAACTTGATGAAAGTGATCATAGTATAAAAATATATGAAATCTTAAAGATTCTTAAACATGATCGTATTACACTGGCATTTGTGGGTGAATTTTCTCGTGGAAAAACAGAACTGATTAATGCTATTTTCTTTTCTCAATTTAAACGCCGTTTATTACCCAGCGAAGCAGGACGTACCACCATGTGTCCTACTGAACTCTTTTATGACATTGATGCCCCTACCCCTTATATACGCCTATTACCAATAGAGACACGCATTGAAGATATAAGCATTACCGAACATAAAGAAAACATGAGTAACTGGACTAATATTGATCTGGAGATCCAATCACCCAATAAAATGGCAGACGCTTTTTCACAAATTACGGCGGTTAAACGAGTAAAAGCCAAAGAAGCTCGACGCTTAGGTTTATATGATGTCATTACCGATGCTGATAATAAGGAAATATCAGCCGATCACGTGGTTGAAATCCCACAATGGCGACATGCTTTAATCAACTTTCCCCATCCTTTTTTAGAACAGGGGATGGCTATTTTAGACACACCGGGACTCAATTCATTAGGTAATGAACCTGAATTAACCATTAATATGTTGCCTAATGCTCAAGCTGCTATCTTTGTACTGGCGGCTGATACGGGTGTCACCCGTTCTGATATGGAAATCTGGCGTAAACACCTAAAAAGTTTTCGCCGTAATCGTAATAATGGTCTTATTATTGCTTTAAATAAAATAGATACTTTGTGGGATGATCTTAAAACCCCTGCTGAAGTTCAACAAAGCATTCACAGACAATGTATGGAAACAGCAAAAACATTGAAAGTTGATAAAAAGCGAGTCATTGCCATATCAGCACAAAAAGGTCTGATTGGACGAGTAAAAGATGATACCGCTCTAGTCACTGCGAGTAATCTTGATAAACTAGAACAACTCCTTTCGACTGAAATTTTACCACAAAAAGAACAATTGGTTCGTAATACATTGATTGCTGATGTGAACTCAATGATGCAAGAATCAAAAAATATTTTAGTCATGAAATTTAACAATAAAAAACGCTCTGTTGAGCAGTTTAGTAGTGCCAGCGGTAAAAATGAAGGTGTTATTACCAATCTTCTTAAAAAAACACGTCAAGAACAAGCCATTTATCAACATAATTCTAAAAATTTACAATCCAGTAATAAAATTTTACTGGAACAACACGAACGTTTAATTAATATGATTAATCTTGATCGCCTTGATCAAAAGATTAATGAATCAAGAAATGTGATGAGTGGTAGTTGGACAACGACGGGCATGAAAAAAGCCATGAAAATTCTTTTTGAAGGCATTAGTCATACCATGGATGAATCAACCAAACAAACTGAATTGACTAATCGTTTGGTGACCTCCATTTACAAGCGTTTTCAAAGTGAAAATGAAGAAATGAATATTAGCCCAAAATTGTTTTCTATTATTTCTTATAGACAAGAAATTGAAGCACTTTATCAAGATGCTGAAGAATACCGTACAGGCATGTATTCCACCATGACAGAACAAAGCTTTGTGATTAAAAAGTTTTTTATCTCAATGGTCAGTCGAGCAAGAAACATTTACTATCAGTTAAATAAAGATGCCAATGATTGGAGTAAACGTGCTTTAACCCCTTTGGTGCGTCAGGTTAAGAGTCATAAAAATGAGCTTCAATTGCGTATGGGGCAATTAAAAAAAGCAGGTCAATCACGTGATTCAATTACTCACAGAGTTGATGAAATTAAATTTGAAGCGGTATCCTTACAAAAGCAGATTGGAACCATTAATAAAATGATGACACTGATCAATACACCGATGCCAACTATCGTTCATTCTAACAAAGCAAATAAGAAAGCAGGTACTATAAAAAAGAAAGT
>JAGLFC010000015.1 GCA_023144715.1 Gammaproteobacteria bacterium
GGCATGATTGGTGATCCAACAGGAAAGAATGTTACTCGCCAACCACTTACGGAAGCACAAGTACTTGAAAATGCTAAAACCTATAAAGAACAAGTATTTAAAATTTTAGACGAAGAAAAAACAACCGTGGTGTTTAATTCTCAGTGGATGGGAAACATGAATGCTGCTGATTTAATTCAATTGGCATCCAATCAAACGGTTGCAAGAATGTTAGAACGTGATGATTTTAGTAAGCGTTATTCAACAGGACAACCTATTGCGATTCATGAATTTTTGTATCCTTTAATACAAGGTTATGATTCCGTGGCTTTAAAAGCAGATGTAGAGCTAGGAGGCACGGATCAAAAATTTAATTTACTCATGGGACGAGAACTACAAAAAAGTCATGGACAAACACCACAAATTGTATTAACTATGCCTATTCTCGAAGGTTTGGATGGCGTACAAAAAATGTCCAAGTCACTTAATAATTATATTGGTGTCTCCGATAGTCCTGATGATATGTTTGGTAAGATTATGTCTATTTCAGATGATTTGATGTGGCGTTATTTTGAATTACTCAGCTTTAGACCCATGGCAGAAATAGAGCAATTTAAAACAGATATTGAAGAGGGTTGTAATCCTCGTGATATAAAATTTTTGCTTGCCAAAGAAATTATTGCTCGTTTTCATAATGAAGCAGATGCTGACAAAGCCCAACAAAATTTTATTGATCGATTCAAAAAAGGTAAAATACCTGATGATATAGATGAATTCGATATGCAATCCACAGAGGGTTGTTTAGGTATTGCCTATATTATTAAAGATTCTGGTATGACCAGTAGTACGGGCGAAGCAATACGCATGATAAGACAAGGTGCTGTAAAAATAGAGGGTGAAAAAGTAACGGACACTAAATTGATGGTGAAAGCCAATACCACTAAAGTTTATCAAGTAGGTAAACGTAAATTTGCTAAAGTCACTATTGTATAAAAGGATAAGCAATGCTTAGGAATCTTATGAAACCGTTTAAAAAAATATCGTTTTTTATTGTGGCAATAATAGCTTTTTTAGTCGCCACTTTTTTAACAATGAGCGTCACAGTATCAGCCAATACTAGCCAAAGCTATAAAAAAGCTTATTTTGCAGGGGGGTGTTTTTGGTGTGTTGAATCTCATTATGAAAAAGTATCCGGTGTTATTGAAGTCATATCAGGCTATAGTGGCGGTCGTATTAAAAATCCTACCTATAAACAGGTGGCTTCAGGAAAGACACATTATATAGAAAGTGTTGAAGTGATCTATGATCCCACAAAAATCAGTTATAATGATTTACTGGTAGAACTTTGGCATCTGATTGATCCGACTGATATTGATGGTTCATTTGTTGATCGGGGCAAACAATATCGTTCTGCGATTTTTTACACCGATGAGACAGAAAAACATTTGGCAGAAACATCTATTGCTGAACTCAATCAGTCAGGTCGATATAATAAGCCCATTGCAACTGAGCTGATCCCCTTTAATACTTTTTATAAAGCGGAAGAATATCATCAAAACTACTCTAAAAAGAATCCTATACGTTATAAATATTATCGTTATCGCTCAGGTCGTGATCAATATTTAGAAAAATTTTGGGGTGATGATTTACATAAAAGAAGCACGAAGACAACAAATAATAGCACAGAGAATAAAAGAGAGTATATGAAACCAAGTGATGAGGAACTGAAACAAACATTGACTGATCTGCAATATGAGGTGACTCAAAAAGAGGGGACAGAACGTCCTTTTAAAAATACTTATTGGGATAATAAACAAGCAGGCATTTATGTCGATATTGTATCAGGAGAGCCTTTATTTAGTTCATTAGATAAATATGATTCAAAAACAGGTTGGCCAAGTTTTAGTCAGCCCATTGAAAAAAAATCACTCACTGAAAAAGTGGATAAACATCTTTTTTATAGCCGTACTGAAGTGCGTAGTAAGCAGGCAGATTCGCATTTAGGACATCTGTTTACCGATGGTCCACAACCATCAGGCTTGAGATATTGCATTAATTCAGCCTCACTCAAGTTTATTCCTCAGAATGAACTTACTGAACAAGGCTATGAACAATATACAACATTATTTGAATAATTATTTCTTTTCTTGTTCTGATGTTTGATTAGACTTGGGTTCTGAAACAGGTTCTTTTTTTGGTTCGTTATCTGTTTCTGATTTATTTTTTGTTTGTTCTGTATCTTGACCACCACATACGCCACAACAACTCATAATCTATTCCTCATGATATTTTAAATTGAATAAGTATTCTAGCATATACTTATGTAATTATAATATATAAAAATTTTAATTAATTGATTTTTTTGATATACTTTAAGTATGCTGAGTAATATAAATTATATGGTAGGAAATAAATGCTAAAAACTCATTCTAAACTATTTATGTTAACTTTATTTTTTGTATTATCGTTTCATAATGAAGAAATTTATGCAGAATCAGACATAAATAATGGGCTAAATTATCTTAATCAATTAAGAAGTTCAGCTAATATGACTATTTTTTCACCTAATAGCCTACTGGATGATTCAGCCTTTAATCACTCCAATTATTTGGCAATAAACAATACATCAGGCCATTTTGAAGAACAAAGTAAGTCTGGTTTTACTGGAATATATGGGTCTGATCGTGCACGTTATACTCATTATAAAGCGACCGTTACAGAAAATGTATTTACAGGTAATGTGGATAGCAATACTTCTATTGATCAATTGTTTTCAGCAATATACCATCGTTTTGGCTTTTTAAGTTTTGATAAAAATGAAATAGGCATTGGTATTTCATCATCTGACTCTTATATTTATACCAATTCTTATGTCTATAATATGGGCAATGCAGACATTGCTTTATTATGTGATGGAGAGAGTGCAACATCAGGTTATTACTCTGTTTGTTCAGAATTTTATTTTTATATTGAAGCCAATGAGTATGAATCAGCTCGTGATCTGAGTAGAGAAGCCAATCCAGAATTAGTGGTCTGGCCTTATGAAGGACAGCTTGATAGCATTCCTGTATTTTATGAAGAATCACCCGATCCACTACCTGATTGTAGTGTCAGTGGTTATCCAATGAGTGTTCAATTTAATGAGTCTCATGTATCCAATATTGAGATGATCTCATTTAAATTATATGATTCTAAAGATATTGAAATGACCAATACAGAAATTTTAACTAAAAAAACAGATCCCAATGGCGTATTTTCTGCTTATGAATTTGCGTTATTTCCACTTGATAGATTAGCATGGAACAGCCATTATCTTGCAGAATTTCTTTATAAAGAAAATAATATTGAAAAGGTAAAAACATGGGCATTTAAAACAAAAGCTCCTATTTACCCCTATTATCAAGTGGCGAGTAATAATCAAACTTTTTCGGTTGTCTCTGGTAAACCTTATGTGATTTATGCACCACCTAGAGATTGTAATGATACTTTTAATACGTTTGACTATATATTTACCACTCATTTAACTGTTAATTTTATTGAATACAATGATTATAATTCAATCAGTGTTCAAATCTCAGGAGAGATTGGAAATATTTTAACCATTGATCTTGATAATGGCATCAGCTTTAATTTGCAAATCTCAAGTACGGATTCTGCCTTAGATAATGCCCCTGTTAAGTCAGGAGTAACAGCGGTTATCAATTCGTATTTGCTCTTATAAAGAAAGAATAATAAACTAAAATAAAAAATTACAAAAAGTCACCCTAAAAGGCTTTTCATACGTTTAAATTTAGTTTAAAGTAAGGCTTATTTTCTACACAGATATTATTTGTAACGCTCATAATTAAGGATTTGGTATGCTTGAAAACTATCTTCCCGTACTTATTTTTATGGGAGTCGGTCTTTTGGTTGGAATTGGAATGACAGCAATGGGGCTGATCCTTTCTCCACATAGACCTGATCGTGAAAAAAATTCACCTTATGAATGTGGTTTTGAAGCATTCGAGGATTCCCGTCTAAAGTTTGATGTTCGTTATTACTTAGTGGCTATTCTGTTTATTATTTTCGATTTGGAAATTGCCTTTCTTTTCCCTTGGGCGGTCGTTTTAGATAGTATTGGAACCTTTGGTTTAATTGCAATGGCAATATTTTTAGGCTTGTTAGTCGTTGGCTTTATTTATGAGTGGAAAAAAGGTGCGTTAGAATGGGAATAGAAGGATTATTAGATGAAGGCATTATTACGACCAATGCTGATAAACTAATTAACTGGGCAAGAACAGGTTCTATGTGGCCAATGACCTTTGGCTTGGCATGTTGTGCAGTAGAAATGATGCAAGCAGGTGCTTCACGTTATGATCTGGATCGTTTTGGTATTGTTTTTAGACCCAGTCCTAGACAGTCTGATGTGATGATTGTTGCGGGTACTTTGGTAAACAAAATGGCACCTGCTTTGCGTAAAGTCTATGATCAAATGGCAGAGCCTCGTTGGGTGATTTCAATGGGATCGTGTGCCAATGGTGGTGGTTATTACCATTATTCATATTCAGTCGTTCGTGGTTGTGATCGAGTCGTACCTGTTGATATTTATGTACCGGGTTGCCCACCCACCGCAGAAGCGTTATTATATGGTATTATTCAACTACAAAATAAAATTAAACGCACCAATACGATTGCACGTACCTAAATAAAGTAAAGAGCATATAAAGAGAACACGCTAAATGTCACAATATTACTCTGGATTATCGGACAAAGTGAATACCGCTTTAGCAAGCATTGAAACCGTACAATCGGTCGTTGCTCATGGTGAATTGACTATAGAGGTCAGTAAAGAAAATCTTGTTCAAATTTGTCAGACATTACGAGATCATAAAGAACTAGCATTTGATACACTCGTTGATGCCTGTGGTGTAGACTATAGTACCTATGAAGGCTCTAAAATACATCATGCTCGCTATGCCTCAGTGTATCATCTTTTATCCGTTGCTAATAACCATAGAATACGCGTAAGAACTTGGTTGGACGATGATTTTCCAATGGTCGATTCAGTCGTTTCTATATGGAATGGAGCGAATTGGTTTGAACGAGAAGCCTTTGATATGTTTGGCATCCTTTACTCAGGACACCCTGATTTACGTCGCTTACTCACTGATTATGGTTTTATTGGTCATCCATTACGCAAAGATTTCCCTATGGTGGGTCAAGTTGAAATGCGATATGATGCCAACAAACAACGTGTTATTTATGAGCCTGTAACGATAGAAGAACGAATTAATATACCAAGAATTGTCAGAGATGATAATCGTTATGCAGAGCGTCTTGTTACAGCAAAAACTGAGGAAGATAGCCAGGGAGACCGTGCTTAAATGTCAGAAATCCAGAATTATACACTTAACTTTGGTCCACAGCATCCAGCAGCTCATGGTGTGTTACGCTTGGTCTTAGAGTTAGATGGTGAAGTCATTCAAAGAGCCGATCCTCATGTGGGTTTATTGCACCGAGGCACAGAAAAATTGGCTGAAAGTCGAATTTATAATCAAAGCATTGGTTATATGGATCGCCTTGATTATGTCTCCATGATGTGTAATGAACATGCGTATTGCATGACCATCGAAAAATTATTAGCAATTGAAGTACCCGAACGCGCCCAATATATTCGTGTCATGTTCGATGAAATTACTCGTATTTTAAATCACTTAATGTGGCTAGGAACTCATGCACTGGATGTCGGTGCAATGACCATGTTTCTTTACTGTTTCCGAGAACGTGAAGATTTAATGGATGCCTATGAAGCTGTTTCTGGTGCGCGTATGCATGCTAGTTACTATCGCCCTGGGGGTGTTTATCGTGATTTACCCGATAGTATGCCTCAGTATGAAGCATCACAGTGGCATACACAAGAAGAAGTGGATGAGCAAAATAAAAATCGTCAGGGTTCTTTATTAGACTTCTTAAAAGATTTTACGGAACGTTTTAATGGCTATGTTGATGAATATGAAACGCTATTAACCGATAATCGTATCTGGAAACAAAGAACGGTTGATATTGGTTGTGTCACTGCTGATGAAGCCAAAGATTTAAGTTTTACAGGGCCTATGATCCGTGCCTCAGGTGTGGCGTGGGATCTGAGAAAAATGGAACCTTATGAGGTTTATGATCAATTAGAATTTGATATACCTGTCGGTACGAATGGTGATAGTTATGATCGCTATGTGGTACGCATTGAAGAAATGCGTCAGTCAAACCACATTATTAGTCAGTGCATTGATTGGTTGCAAAAAAATCCTGGTGCAGTGATGCATGACGATCATAAAATTACCATGCCTCATCGTGTTGATATGAAACAAGATATGGAAGGTTTGATTCACCACTTCAAACATTTTACAGAAGGTTATGGTGTACCAGAAGGTGAAGCTTATTGTGCAGTTGAGCATCCAAAAGGTGAATTTGGGACGTATATTGTTTCTGATGGTGCCAATAAACCCTATCGCTTAAAAATCAGAGCACCGGGTTTTGCCCATCTTGCCGCCATTAATTTTTTAACAGAAGGTCACATGCTTGCCGATGTCGTCACCGTAATTGGTACACTTGATATTGTATTCGGGGAGATCGACAGATAATGTCTCAGCTAGAAAATGAACTCATTAACGCAGCATCAAGAGAAGATATTGATCAATGGGTGGCAAAATACCCAGCAGAACAAAAAAAATCTGCTGTGATGTCAGCCTTACGCATTGTTCAAGATCAACATGGTGGATGGCTTACGACTGAATTAATGGATGCAGTGGCTGATTATTTGGATATGGATAAAATTCATGTCTATGAAGTGGCTACCTTCTATTCTATGTATGAACATAAGCCTGTTGGTAAACATAAAATTTGTGTGTGTACTAATATATCTTGTATGGTCTGTGGTTCTGGTGACATTGTTTCTCACTTAGAAGATAAATTATCCATAAAAATGGGTGAGACCACAGAAGATAAACAATTTACCTTGAAAGAAGTAGAGTGTCTCGGTGCTTGTTCTGGTGCTCCAATGATGCAAATTGGAGAACACTACTATGAAAACCTTGATGCAGAAAAAATTGATTCGATTTTAGACGATCTGAACTAAAACGCTGGGCGGAATAACGAATGGCAAACGAAGTTTGTTTTAGAACATTACATCTTGATCAACCATGGACACTAGAATCTTATTTGAGTGTAGGTGGTTATCAACAGCTGAAAAAAATTCTTACAGAAAAAATACCAGCTAATGATATTATTGAACAATTAAAACTATCTGCTCTTAGAGGGCGTGGTGGTGCTGGTTTTCCAACAGGACTTAAATGGAGTTTCATGCCCAGTCAAGTCCAAGGTCAAAAATACATCGTGTGTAACTCAGACGAAGGTGAACCAGGTACGTGTAAAGATCGTGATATTTTACGTTATAATCCTCATCAATTAATTGAAGGCATGGCAATTGCTGGCTATTGTATTGGTGCTGATACAGGTTATAATTATATTCGTGGTGAATTTTGGGAACCGTATAGTCGTTTTGATGAGGCTTTAAAAGAAGCACGTGAAGCAGGTTATTTAGGTGATAACTTATTTGATACAGGTTTTAATTTCGATGCTCATGCCCACCTCGGTGGTGGTGCTTATATTTGTGGTGAAGAGACCGCATTATTAGAGTCAATTGAAGGTAAAAAAGGTCAACCACGTTTTAAACCCCCTTTTCCAGCAGGTTTTGGCTTGTATGGTAAGCCCACTACAATTAATAATACAGAAACATTGGCTTCAGTACCTGTTATTGTCGAAAAGGGTGGTCAGTGGTTTCTTGAACATGGCAAACCTAATAATGGTGGTACCAAACTTTTTTCTGTCTCAGGTAATGTCAATCGTCCGGGAAATTATGAAATTGATATGGGTACCCCATTTTCTGAATTATTAGAAATGTGTGGTGGCATGAAAGAAGGTTATCAACTCAAAGCAGTTATTCCAGGAGGAAGTTCTTCTCCTGTCGTACCAGGCGAGCAAATGATGGATGTGACTATGGATTATGATAGTATACAATCCGCAGGTTCAATGTTAGGCTCTGGTGCGGTGATTATTCTTGATGATCAAGTGTGTATGGTGAATGCGTTAGCACGACTATCCCATTTTTATCATGAAGAATCATGTGGTCAGTGTACGCCTTGTCGTGAAGGCACAGGTTGGTTATCACGAGTCATGCACCGCATTGAACATGGACATGGCAAGCAAGAAGATATAGAACTTCTGGATACCGTCGCAGGTAATATCATGGGGCGCACGATTTGTGCCTTGGGTGAAGCAGCATCCATGCCAGTACAAGGCTTTTTAAAGCATTATCGTGATGAGTTTCAATATCATATTGATCATAAAAAGTGTATGGTTGGTTCAGGCAGTAAATAGCATTAAATAGTATTTAACACACATTCATTAAACAAGAGATTTACGGTATTTAATATGGTAACGATTAAAATTAACGGACAACAGGTCGAGGCTGAGCAAGGTCAGATGCTTATTGAAGCCGCTGATAATGCTGGTATAGCCATACCCCGTTTTTGTTATCATAAAAACCTGTCTATTTCAGCCAATTGTCGTATGTGTTTAGTGGAAGTAGAAAAAGCACCAAAACCGATGCCAGCCTGTGCCACACCCGTTGCAGAAGGAATGATTGTTAATACTCAATCCACTTATGCTCTGGCCGCACAAAAATCAGTCATGGAATTTTTATTAATCAATCATCCATTGGATTGTCCTGTTTGTGATCAAGGTGGTGAGTGTGATTTACAAGAATTTTCGATAGGCTATGGTGGTGATCATTCTGAATATTCAGAAATGAAACGAGTCATTCCAGACAAAAATATTGGTTCTTTAATTGCAACTGAACTCACTCGTTGTATCCATTGTACACGTTGTATACGTTTTGGTCAGGAAATCGCTGGAATGCGTGAACTCGGTGCAACAGGCCGCGGTGACTGGATGGAAATCGGCACTTATATAGAAAAAAGTGTGGATTCAGAATTGTCAGGTAATATTATTGATCTCTGTCCTGTGGGTGCTTTAACGTCCAAAGTATCACGTTTTACCTATCGTGTTTGGGAATTAGCCAGCAATGATAGTATTGGCTCTCATGATTGTGTCGGTTCTAATTGTAATGTTCAAACTAAAAATGGACAGATAAAACGAGTCATTGGCCGTCAAAATGATGCCATTAATGATGCTTGGATATCAGATCGTGATCGTTATAGTTATGAAGCACTACAAAGTAATGAACGCATTACTAAGCCACTGATCAAAAAAGAAGGGCAATGGCTAGAAACAAGTTGGGATGAAGCCTTGCAGTTTGCTGTAAATGGTCTCAAAGATATTCAAGATAAAACACACATAGGGTCAATTTGTTCGCCCTCTGTGACCACAGAAGAAATGTACCTTTTACAAAAGCTAATACGGGGTATTGGGTGTCATAATATTGATCACCGCTTACGCCAATCTGATTTTAGTGGTCAGGATCACGATCCTGCTTTCTTAGGTTTAGGTATGAGTGTTGCTGATGTTGCTACACAGCAAGCTATTTTAATTATTGGTTCAAATGTTCGTAAAGAACAGCCTATTATGGCACATCAAATCAGACAGGCAAATCTCAAGGGTGCAAAAATCTCTTGTGTAAACCCTGTGAATTATGACTTTAATTTTAAAGTGGCACATAATTTTACTGTAGCACCCAGCCATTTGTTTAAAGAACTGAAAGCATTAGCAAAAGCGGTTCAGGAAAATTCTTCTGAAGAAGCACCAGAAGGCTTGTCAGCGTTAGTCGCATCGGTTAAAGTCAGTGATGAACACGCACAATGTATTACTGAATTAACAAGTGCTGAAAATTCTATGTTAATGTTAGGCACATTACTCCAAGCAATGCCTCATTATTCAGATATAAGAATGCTTGCTTCCTTTATTGCTCAAGCGACTGATTCAACACTAGGCTATCTTACTCCAGGTGCTAATAGTTCAGGTGCTTATCTAGCAGGTGTATTACCTAATGTGGTTGATGGTCAACACGGTTTAGACACTCAAGCAATGTTTGCTGAAAAATTACAGGCTTATATTACTTATGGTATTGAAGCAGAACGTGATTGTGATCATCCTGTGCAGGCGATTGAAGCCCTTAAAAATGCACAATTTAATATCTCGCTAAGTAGCTTTGTCAGTGATACCATGAAGTCTTATGCCAATGTTATTTTACCTATTTCTTCTCTAACAGAAGCTTCAGGTACGTTAATTAATGTCGATGGTACTTGGCAAAGTTTTAATGCGGTCAGTAAAGTAAGTGGGTTATCAAAACCGGGTTGGAAAGTCTTACGTGTGATGGGTAACTTATTTAATCTGGCTGATTTTGACTATCAAAGCTCTACTGATGTGCTTGAAGAACTGAAAAAATCAGTAGGAACGGTTGAAACAACCAAAGCTGGTAATGATATTGCTTGGAGTTGTCCTGAAAACCTCAGTGCACAAACCTCTGACATACAAAGAATTGCTGAATTATCCATTTATAATGTAGATTCAGTGACACGTAGAGCCAGTGCCTTACAAAAAACTCAAGATGCTCAGGTTGAATGTGTCAAAATAAACTCTGCCTTGGCAAAGAAATTAAAATTTGAAGAAGCACAAAATGTCATTGTAAAACAGGATGATAATAGTATTGAAATGACTTTGAGCATTGATGATAATATCGCTGATAATTGTGCGTATCTACCCGCAGGCAGTCTAGCAGCGGTATCATTAGGTGGTGGCTTTGATGCAATCTCTTTTAACTAAATGGCTAATGAAGCGGAGTAAATTTTGATAGACCTGATTTTATCAATTTATGAAATACCAGTAATAAATATATTACTCAAAATTATTGTAATTTTAGTGCCTTTATTGCTTACTGTTGCTTATTTTACTTATGCAGAACGGAAAGTCATTGGCTATATGCAAGTACGTATAGGGCCAAACCGTGTAGGACCAAGAGGTTGGTTACAGCCTATTGCTGATGCTTTAAAATTAATGTGTAAAGAAATAATCTTTCCTTCAGGTGCTAATAAAGTCCTCTTTATTATTGCTCCAACATTAGCTATTTCAACGGCACTGGCGGCATGGGCGGTTATTCCATTTGGTGCAGAGCTGGTTTTGGCAGATATTAATGTGGCATTACTTTATATTTTAGCAATGACCTCAGTAGGTGTTTATGGCGTGATATTGGCAGGTTGGGCTTCCAACTCAAAATACGCGATTATGAGTACTTTAAGGACAGCAGCTCAAGTTGTATCGTATGAAATTGCCATGGGTTTTGCCTTAGTGGGTGTGGTTATGGCGGCAAGAAGTCTTAATATCGGTGATATTGTTGAAGGGCAGAGCGGTAGTATTTGGGGATGGTATATGTGGCCCTTATTCCCCTTATTTATTATTTATTTTATATCAGGTGTTGCTGAAACCAATCGTGCACCTTTTGATGTTGCAGAAGGCGAATCAGAAATTGTTGCTGGTTTTCATGTAGAATATTCAGGCATCTTATTTGCTATTTTCTTTTTAGCTGAATACGCCAATATGATTTTAATTTCTATTATGGCCGCCCTAATGTTTATGGGGGGGTGGTTATCACCGTTTCAAGGGGATGGTGGCTTGGGTGCAACCTTTTTAGGCAGTTCAAGTATTATCTGGTTATTGGGAAAAACAGCCATATTTATGTTTATGTTCTTATGGTTTAGAGCCACTTTCCCACGTTATCGTTATGACCAAATTATGCGTTTAGGTTGGAAAGTCTTTATACCAATTACCATTGTTTGGATTTATGTTATTGGTATTATGTATTATATGGAGTTATCACCTTGGTTTGTGAAAGGTTAATCTGAATATGATATTAAGAAACTGTTTTTTTATAGAGAATAGCCTTGTTAGGAGAGTCTGGTGAAACAATTGATTCAATTTTTTAACAGTCTGTTTTTGGCAGAACTTTTTAAAGGTTTGAGTGTCACAGGGCGTTATCTGTTTAAGAAAAAAATTACTGTACAATATCCTGAAGAAAAAACTCCTCAGTCTTTTCGTTTTAGGGGATTACATGCACAACGTCGTTATGCTAATGGTGAAGAACGTTGTATTGCTTGTAAATTATGTGAAGCGATATGTCCTGCTTTGGCAATTTCTATTGAATCAGAAGAACGTGAAGATGGTACGCGTAGAACAAAAAGCTATGATATTGATTTAACCAAATGTATTTTTTGTGGTTTCTGTGAAGAATCTTGTCCTGTTGATTCAATTGTTGAAACACGGATATTTGAATATCACGGTGATGAAAAAAGTGATTTGTATATGACTAAAGAAAAGTTACTGGCCATCGGTGATAAATACGAAGCACAAATTGCCGCTGATAGAGCCAATGACGCACCTTATAGATAAGTACACTGAATATTACAATTTATAGTTTTCACATACACATTACTGATGTTTATTTTCTGAGTATAATCATCGCCTGATTTCAGAAAATAGTTATGGGGCATGTGTATGTTAATGTGTAATAAGTTAATAAACAGGCAGTTTAAATCTGCCCATTGTGGATAGAGTTTATGGAAACAATCGTTTTTTATGTTTTTTCGACCTTTGTGGTTCTGTCTGCCTTAATGGTAGTGACAGTTCATAATCCGGTACGAGCCGCCTTCTTTTTGGTGCTGAGTTTTTTTTCATCAGCCGCAATATGGTTGTTATTAGAAGCGGAGTTCCTCGCCATTATACTCATTATTGTTTATGTGGGTGCGGTGATGGTGCTCTTTCTCTTTGTCGTGATGATGCTTGATGTTAATATGGCAGAATTGAAAAAAGGCTTTGTAAAAAATCTTCCTTTAGCATTAATTGTGGCACTGGTGATGTTTTCACTTATTTACATGGTTGTGGGCGGTGAGCAATTTTCTATTGAAAAATTTGCCATTCCAGAACGCCATGCTGCTGACTATAGTAATGTGTCGGCATTAGGGCAAGTGCTTTATACTGAATATGTGTATTCATTTGAAATTGCAGCAGTGATTCTTTTAGTGGGTATAGTAGCGGCTATTAGCTTGACATTAAGACGTAGACCCAATACTCGACATCAGAAAATTGAAGATCAGGTCGCCGTAAAAGGAGCTGATCGTTTACGTGTTGTTAAAGTTGACTCTCATGCAAGAAAATATACGATAGCTGAGGATAAAGAATAAATGCTGACACTTACTCATTTTCTGGTACTCAGTGCCATTCTATTTTCGATTAGTTTAGCAGGTGTTTTTATTAATCGAAAAAATGTTATTATTTTGCTAATGTGTGTGGAATTAATGTTATTAGCGGTTAATACCAATTTTATAGCCTTCTCTTATTTCTTAAACGATACCGCAGGGCAGGTCTTTGTTTTCTTTATTCTTACCGTTGCAGCAGCAGAAGCTGCTATTGGTTTAGCAATCTTGGTGGTGTTGTTTAGAAATAAACGCACGATTAACGTTGAAGAACTTGATACATTGAAGGGTTGATACAGTGTTTGAAAATTATAGCGACTCACAGGTTTATCTTACCATTGTCTTAGCACCACTTATTGGTGCAATTTTTGCAGGTATCTTCAACGCATACGTCAGTCGTGTTGCGGCACATACTGTTACGATTGCTGGAGTAGGTCTGTCTTTTATATTGGCGCTCTTTGTTTTTAAGTATTTCGCCTTTGATGGTGCTGAAACCTATAATGAAACGGTTTATACTTGGTTAGCAAGTGATGGCATAACATTTGAAATTGGCTTTTTAGTCGATAACCTGACTTCAATGATGTTAGTGGTGGTCAGTTTTGTTTCCTTGATGGTACATTTATACACCATTGGTTATATGCAGGAAGATCCAGGTTACAAACGTTTCTTTAGCTATATATCTCTCTTTACTTTCTCTATGTATATGTTAGTGATGTCTAATAACTTCTTGCAATTATTCTTTGGTTGGGAAGCAGTCGGCTTAGTTTCTTATCTCTTAATTGGTTTTTACTACAAAAAAGAAAGTGCTATTTTTGCCAATATGAAAGCCTTCTTGGTCAATCGTGTGGGTGATTTTGGTTTTATTCTTGGTATTGCAGGTGTTCTCATGGTCTTTGATACCTTAGATTATGCCAAGGTCTTTGAGTTGGCAAGTTCTAATGCAAATTTGACGATTGAGATTATCCCAGGTGAACCTTGGTCAATGATGACCGTAATTTGTATTTTATTATTTATTGGTGCCATGGGTAAGTCCGCTCAAGTGCCTTTACATGTCTGGCTACCTGATTCAATGGAAGGTCCAACACCAATTTCAGCACTGATTCATGCGGCCACTATGGTGACAGCAGGTATCTTTATGGTGACGAGAATGTCGCCATTATTTGAACTTTCGGAAACCGCCTTATCCTTTATTATTATTATTGGTGCCATTACTGCATTGTTTATGGGCTTTT
>JAGLFC010000150.1 GCA_023144715.1 Gammaproteobacteria bacterium
CCACCATTCACATTAATGGTTTCACCTGTAATATAAGAAGCCTCCGAAGACGCTAAAAATCCAACCGCTGAAGCAATTTCATCAACCTGACCTAAACGATTTAAAGGGATTTGAGTCAATAAAGCCGTTTTAGATGCTTCTGGTAAAGAGCGAGTCATATCGGTATCAATAAAACCTGGAGCAACGGCATTAACGGTAATATTACGAGAACCTATTTCTCTGGCTAATGACTTGGTAAACCCTAAAATACCTGCTTTAGCAGCTGCATAATTTGTTTGTCCTGCATTACCTGTTAAACCAACCACCGAAGTAATAGAAATAATGCGTCCACGTTTTTCTTTCATCATTGCTCTTAAACACGCTTTTGATAATTTAAAAACAGAACTTAAATTCGTTTGAATAATATCATCCCATTCTTCATCTTTCATTCTCATCAGAAGATTATCACGAGTAATACCCGCATTATTCACAAGAATCGAAGGCATGGCATAAGTGTCTTTGATTGCACCTAATAAAGCATCAATACTGCCTTGTTCGGTTACATTCAACACCATTCCCTGCCCTTTTATTCCTTGTTCTTTAAGATAATGAGAAATGGCTTCAGCACCTTTTTCGGAAGTCGCTGTACCAATAACAGTCGCTCCTTTATTACCTAAATTTAAGGCAATTGCTTGTCCTATCCCTCGACTTGCACCACTGATCAAAGCAATTTCATTGTCCATAGACATTAGGATAATTCCTCATAAATTTTATTAATGGTAACCGCATCAAACATCGCTTGAGCAGGCATCTGGCTATTAATACGTCGATTTAAGCCTGTTAATACCTTGCCTGGACCACATTCAACAATATATTTAGTGCCTTCGGCAGCCATTTTATTAATCGTTTCTACCCAACGTACTGGATAAGTAAGTTGTTTGATAAGAGCTTCTCGAATGGCATCTACATCATTTTCTATGGTCACATGAACATTATTAATCACAGGGATCACAGGTCGCGTAATATTGATTGATTCTAATTTTTCAGAGAGCGGTGTCACTGCCTTCTCCATTAAAGAACAATGTGAAGGTACACTCACTGCTAATTTTTTTGCCTTGACAGCACCCCTGCTTTTAGCTAAATCAGTGGCTTTTAATACTGCATCACTATGGCCTGCAATCACAATTTGTTCAGGGGTATTAAAATTCACCGCTGAAACGACTTGTCCTGTTTCTTCTGATACTTCCTTGCATAAATTAATGACAGTTTTTGCATCAAAACCTATAATAACCGCCATTGCTCCTTCATCTTCAGTGACAGCAGATTGCATATATTTCCCACGAGAGGCCACCAGATCAATCGCATCACTAAAGCCTATCGCTTCGGAACAGACTAAAGCAGTATATTCACCTAGGCTATGTCCTGCCATAATGGAAGGCATCGTACCTTCTTTACTACACCAAATTTGCCACAGTGCATAACTAGCCGCCAGAATAGCAGGCTGAGTATTTTGGGTACGATTAAGGGAAGAATCTGGATCATTTTGAACCAATTCCCATAAATCAAAACCCAGTTGATCACTGGCTTGTTGGAAAGTTGATGCAATAATTTCACCGTATTGTGGATTTTGATCAGCGATATTACCAAGCATCCCTACACTTTGTGATCCTTGTCCAGGAAAAATAAAAGCCGTTGACATTGTTTTATCCTCTTGTTGGTGTGTACTTTAGTATTTAATGAGTGCCGATCCCCAAGTAAAACCGCCACCAAATGCCTCTAATAAAAGTGTTTCACCTCTTTTTATCCGTCCATCTCTTATTGCCGTATCAAGTGCAAGAGGAACCGATGCCGCAGAGGTATTTCCATGATTTTGTACGGTTATCACCACTTGTTCAATAGGCATTTTTAATTTTTTTGCAGTGGCATTAATAATTCTAATATTGGCTTGATGAGGCACTAACCAATCAATATCAGATTTTTGCATATTATTGGCTTCAAGCGTTTCGTCAACAATCGCTCCTAAAGTATTGACCGCTTTTTTAAAAACTTCATTACCTTTCATACCAATATGAACTTTACCAATATTATTCACGCCTGTAATACTTGCATTGGTGGTTAATAAATCAGAAAAACTACCGTCTGCGTGAATATGTGTGGATAAAATCCCCTGTTCCTCATTTGCTTCAAGTATGACAGCACCTGCCCCATCAGCAAATAACACACAGGTTGAGCGATCACTCCAATCAATAATACGTGATAAGGTTTCGGCACCAATAACCAATGCACGTTTAGCAGCCCCTGTTTTTATATATTTATCAGCAATATCCAGAGCATAAATAAACCCTGTACAAACCGCTTGAATATCAAAAGCAGGACAACCATGAATATCAAGACGTTGTTGTAATAAACACGCAGTACTTGGAAAAACTCTATCAGGGGTTGTCGTGGCAAAAATAATGAGATCAATGGATTGCGGATCGATATCCGCACTTTCAAACGCATTTCTGACGGCTTGTTCTGCTAAATCACAAGTTGATTGATTATCAGCCGCAAGATGACGTTGCTTAATACCTGTGCGTTCAGTGATCCACTGATCGGTGGTATCAACAATACTTTCTAAATCTTTATTGGTTAAAATTTTATCGGGCAGATAACTGCCTGTTGCCACAATGCGAGAATACATGGGTTGATAATTATCCTAATGAAAGAATGAATAAAATGATTAGCATACAAGTTAATACACAAATTAGCTATTATTATATTTTTATGAACTAACCATCCATATTAGCCAATAAGTTGCCTTCTAATATTTTGCTGATTTTTTTTGGTACATCATTATCAACCGCTAACATAGCCACTTTAATCGCATTATTAAAAGAAAAAATATCAGCACCACCATGACTTTTAACAACAATACCTTTTAAACCCACTAAACTTGCACCATTGTATTTTCTGGGATCTATTTTATTCTTAAATGCCTTGAGTACTGGTAATGCAACAAAACCTGCTAATTTAGTTAACCAATTTCGATTAAATTCACGTTTGAGGTAAAAAAAGATCATTTTAGCAATACCTTCGGATGATTTAAGAGCAATATTACCCACAAAACCATCAGCAACCACCACATCAACCACCCCTTTATAAATATCATCACCTTCCACAAAGCCATGATAATTGAGTGAACTGTTTGCAATTAATTGGGAGGCTTGTTGTACCTGTTCACTGCCTTTCATTTCTTCTTGACCAATATTTAATAAACCAATACTGGGTTTGTCTACATTGTTCACCGCACTGCTAAGTGCCGAACCCATCACCGCAAATTCAAATAAATGCTGTGCCGACAAATCAATATTTGCCCCTAAATCCAACATGTGCGTATGCCCTACTCTTGTTGGCAAGGCTGTACATATAGCAGGTCGATCAATACCAGGAAGTGTCTTTAAAACAAAACGAGCAATTGCCATTAAAGCCCCTGTATTACCCGCACTAATACACGCATCTGCCGTACCTTCTTTAACAAGATTGATGGCAACACGCATAGAAGAATCTTTTTTACCACGTAATGCAGATGAAGGTTTTTCATCCATACCGACCACTTGTGAGGCATGTTGTATGATAATCTGCTGACGAATAGTATCTGGACAGGTTTCAAGCTGTTTTTTAATCGTATTTTGTTCACCGACTAAAATAATTTTTAGCTGAGGATAGTCTTTTAGAATATCAAGAGTGGCAGGAATCGTCACCTCTAAACCAAAATCACCACCCATCGCATCAATAGCCAGAGTACTGTTATGCGTTTTGTTTATCATATTTTTGAAATACCAAAAATAAAGCCTCTAGAAATTTTCTGAGGCTTTGCTAAATATAGTGGACAAAGTAAAAGTAAGACTAAGTATAGGTTAACTCTTACTTTTACTCGTAAACAATTCATCATAGATGAGAATCAAATGATGAACTAAATTATTTACCTAACACCTT
>JAGLFC010000151.1 GCA_023144715.1 Gammaproteobacteria bacterium
GGAGGTATTATGGAAGGAATTGATCGCATCAAAAAACGATTCTCTAAAAAAACCTCTGAGCCACACCAATAAGCCTAGGAATATAACATCATGAGTAATATAATTTTAAAAATTGATAATGTGCAAAAATCCTTTGGTGGTCTTAAAGCACTCAGCGATTTATTCCTAGAAGTAGAAGAGGGCAAAGTACATGCCATTATCGGCCCTAATGGTGCGGGTAAATCCACTATGCTGAATGTATGTATTGGACGTTTAGCACCTGATAGTGGTACGGTTACCTTTAATGGTCAAAATATGATTGGTAAACAACCGCATGAAATTAATCAGGCAGGTATTTCTCGAGTATTTCAAACCCCTGAGATTTTTCCTGATTTATCTATTTTACAAAATGTCATGATACCTGCTATGGCAAGACGTGAAGGATCCTTCAAGTTTAATATGTTTCGCAGTTTATCCAGTGAGACAGAAATTGTGGACGAAGCATATAAGGTACTTGAAGATATTGGTTTGCTTGATCAATTACATCATCATGCAGGCAGTATGTCCCGTGGTGATAAACGCCGTTTAGAATTGGCGATGTGTTTAGTACAACATCCCAAGTTATTATTATTAGATGAGCCGACTGCGGGTATGGCACGACATGATACCAATAAAACTATTGATTTACTGAAAAAAATTAAAGAACGTGGCATGACTAAAGTCATTATTGAACACGATATGCACGTTGTTTTTAGTGTGGCGGATCATATTTCTGTTTTAGCACAAGGTACAATTATTGCCTCAGGCACACCCGATGAAATACGAGGCAACCCAAAGGTACAGGAAGCCTATTTAGGTGGAGCACATTTATGAGTAATTTTCAAAAACAAGTCGGTGAACACGTCCCAGTCGCCAATCAAATTTCTAATACAGGTAATGCACCTGCCTTTTTTTCATGTTGGGATATTCACTCCTATTATGGTGAAAGCTATATTGTTCAAGGCGTAAGTTTTGATGTGCGTGAGGGTGAAATTATTGCTCTTTTAGGTCGAAATGGTGCAGGCAAAACCTCCACATTACGTTCTATTGCCAGAGCATCAAATCCAGAAGTGAAACATGGTGAAATTTGGTTGGATCATCAGCCCGTACACAAAATGAAATCTTATCAAGCGGCTCAACATGGTGTGGCTTTGGTACAGGAAGATCGCTGTATTATTGCAGGACTCACTGTAGAAGAAAACCTTAAACTGGCTCAAATAGAAGAACCGATTGGCTGGTCATTAGAACGTATTTATGAACATTTTCCCAAGCTGGGGGAACGTCGCAATCAGATGGGGGTGACTTTATCAGGGGGCGAACAACAAATGTTAGCCGTTGCACGAGCCTTAGCAAGAGATATTAAATTACTCTTATTGGACGAACCTTATGAAGGACTTGCACCTGTGATTGTGCATGAAATTGAGCGTATTTTAGATAGTATTAAAAAGTTGGGTATTACTACTATTATTGTTGAACAAAATGCGATTGCTGCCTTGCGTTTGGCAGACCGTGCTATTATTTTAGATATGGGGCATGTTGTTTTTGATGGTTTAGCTCAAGAAGTCTTAGATGATGAAGAATTAAGACAACAGTATTTAGCAATTTAGCTTAATATGGGACAGTAATAGACTGTCCCATATTCATTACATTCAATTGATCTTACGTTCATGCCCAGCATCTTTCAATTTCTGTAGATAATCAGTCCACATTTTTTCTTGATTTTTACCATAATCATAAAATAAGTCCCACGAAAAGATCCCACTATCATGACCATCGGTAAATTCTATTTTAATCGCATAATTACCCACAGGTTCTAAATTTTTGATATTGACATTTTCCTTGCCAATCTGTAATGTTTCTTCACCTGGTGCATGTCCTCTGACTTCAGCAGAAGGTGAATGTACTCGTAAAAACTCACTAGGAAAGTGAAAATTTGAGCCATCATCAAAGCTAATTTCTAACTCGTGTGATTTTGAGTGTAAATTAATTTCTGTAGGTGTAGGTGTATTTTGTGTAGACATAATAATTTCCAATTCGTTATAAAATAAAGCGAGATAAGTCTTCGTTAATGGCTAACTCACCTAATTGTTCATCAACATAATGACCATCAACGATAAGGCTTTCACCATTTTTATCTGAGGCATCATAAGAAACAGATTCTAATAAACGCTCCATAATGGTATGTAAACGACGAGCACCTATGTTTTCAGTGGATTCATTAACGGTAAAAGCCACTTCAGCAATTCGTTCAATAGCACTATGGGCAAATTCTAAGTTAAGACCTTCTGTCTTCATTAAGGCGATATATTGTTCTGTTAAGGAAGCATCAGGTTCTACCAGTATACGGCTAAAGTCTTTAACATCTAAGGCGGTAAGTTCTACTCGTATCGGTAAGCGTCCTTGTAGCTCAGGAATTAAATCAGAAGGTTTGGAAAGATGAAATGCTCCAGAACAGATAAATAAAATATGATCCGTTTTGACCATACCATATTTAGTTGAAACCGTACTGCCTTCAACAAGAGGAAGCAGATCACGTTGTACGCCTTCACGCGAAACTTCTGGACCTCGTCCTTCACTACGAGTTGCAATCTTATCAATTTCATCTAAAAAGACAATACCATGTTGCTCGGCATTACTTACGGCTTGTTGTTTGATGTCTTCATCATTGATGAGTTTTTCGGCTTCTTCTTCAGCTAAAAGTTTCATCGCATCTTTAACGCTTGATTTACGTCGCTTGGTCTTATCACCACCGCTCATATTTTGAAACATACCTTGTAACTGGTTGGTCATTTCTTCCATACCAGGGGGTGCCATGATTTCTACACCGATACTGGGTGCTTTAATTTCAATTTCAATTTCTTTATCATCCAACTGACCTTCACGTAACATTTTACGAAATTTTTGTCGAGTAGAATTACCTGAATCACTATTATTCTTGGTACTATCAGAAGTATCACCTTCTTGCCAATCATCAGACTTTCTTGCAGGGGGTAATAATATATTCAATACACGTTCTTCAGCAGCATCAAGTGCTTGATTTTGCACTTTTTTGACAGCTTGTTCACGTGTCATTTTAACGGCAACATCCAATAAATCACGAATAATAGATTCAACATCACGCCCTACATAGCCCACTTCTGTAAATTTTGTGGCTTCAATTTTAATAAAAGGGGCATTGGCAAGACGTGCAAGACGACGAGCAATTTCTGTTTTACCTACGCCTGTAGGACCAATCATAAGAATATTTTTGGGTGTGATTTCACTACACAAAGGTTCTTCGACTTGACTTCTACGCCAGCGATTACGTAAGGCAATTGCCACGGCACGTTTGGCATCTGCTTGACCGATAATATGTTTATCCAGTTCTTGAACAATTTCTCTAGGTGTCATGTGTGACATTGACGTTATAAGCTCCTGATTAGCAAATGGCTGAACAATAATGGATTATTTTATATCCAGTGTTTCAATGGTGTGATTGTAATTGGTATAAATACAGATGTCGCCTGCAATCGTCAGACCTTTTTTAACAATCTCTTCAGCACTGAGATCAGTATTATCCATTAATGCACGTGCTGCGGATTGTGCGTAAGGTCCACCAGAACCAATGGCAATCAGACCATCTTCTGGTTCAATCACATCACCATTACCTGTAATAATAAGTGAGGCTGTTTCATCAGCCACGGCTAATAAGGCTTCTAATTTTCTAAGTGATTGTTCAGTACGCCAATCTTTGGCAAGCTCTACAGCGGCACGCACGAGTTGTCCACGGTGTTTTTCTAACTTGCTTTCAAAACGCTCAAATAGGGTAAACGCATCAGCCGTACCACCTGCAAAACCTGCAATGATTTTATTATGAAATAAACGACGCACTTTACGAGCATTGCCTTTCATAATCGTATTACCTAGAGAAACCTGACCATCACCACCAATAACCACCTGATTACCTTTGCGTACACAAAGGATGGTGGTGCCTCTATATTGTTCCAATATCTTATCCTATCTTAGTATCTCAATGAATTCTCTGTTTTCAATGAAATAAGGTTGATCTGGACTAAAATCAAGGTCAGTAATGACTATTTATTAAAGAGACTCATTAATTTTTAATGGCTTGAGCCTTAGACCTTAATCACCCCAATAGTCTGTTTTAATCGCATCACCCAAATCAGCATTAATAAGACGTTGTCTGACTTCTACTAATTTTTCAATCAAAGCAGGCTCCGTTTTCTCATAAGCTTCAGCATCAGGCACACGACGAACCACGACACCTAATAATTCAGTAATAGCATTACCAATGGAGTTTTGACTAATGGTGACAATGAGTTTACCTTGATCATTACGATAAATCAGTTGTTTGAAAGCAGGTTGCCAGCGAATGGCATTGGCATATTTAGCATCATGAATACATAAATCACGGACTTTTTTAGCACTGGCAAGAAAATCATTATTAAATAATAAAGTATCTTCAATTTGATTAGGAAAATAACAGTCTTTGTGCATGGGGGCATTGCGTGTTGAGACTTGTGTAAAAAAAGTACGATAAAAATCTAAAAAGCCTTTTAAAATTAAATCGTATTCCATCCAAAAATGGGTACTTTTTAACATCTCTACCCCTCCTTGAATTTCCCAACTTGGTAATCCTTGAGGATAATCAGTCAATTTTAATTGTGATTCGTCAGTATCCACTTGTTTGAGAATTTTTAAATCTAATTCTTCAAAAAAGTTATGATAAACCGTGCGAATATGACTTTCAAATAGATTGTTTTGTCCACCATCCGTTAGGTTAGGATTATTAGGATCAGCCATTTCTGCATTACGTAATTGCTCCATATTAAAGACAATAAAGTGGTTATGTAGCATTCTGATACTTGGGACACCCGGTGCAGTTAGTGGCCATGTTGAATCTAAACTGGCTTCACCTGCCATAATCAGTGCATCTTCAGGATCAGGATATTTTTCCAGCATATAAGAAATCATAATTTGATTCATACGATTCCAAACACTTTTTGTGTGTTCGGGCAATTGGGTACGTCTCACAGGACGACCTAAAGGATTTAAAATACATTTGGAAGAATTAAAAATAATGGATGTATCAAATTCATTACTATGACCTAGAGCCTTACGATACATTAAAAGATTTTCAGGATTGGTTAATAAACCATTATTTTGTGACAGATCTTGTAAATTCTCTGTACTATTAAAAAATTCATTAGGCTTCATTCCCTCAGGTACTTCCAGAGGAATGGGGCGAAATGGGGTAATGATCTCTCTAGGTCCAGTCTTCATTTAAGATACTCTCTTGATCCGTTATAAAAATATATATTAACACTGACTTATTATCGCACGTATTGATATGTATCATAAAATGTTTATTGTTATTATCTCTGTGAGTTGTGCGTGTTAGAATACAATTTTTTAATAATCTAATCCTTATAAATATGATAAATAAAGGTAAAAAATGCTGATTGCTCTCTTATGCGCTCTACTATTGAGTTATTATTTTGGTGAACTCAAACAATACAATCCTCTTGTTGCACTCAAGCAATTAGCCAATATGCTGGAAACACGTCTGAATGAAGATTTACATGATGAAACAGTACAAGATAAGCAACAAAATCGTATTAATGGTTTAATTGCCTTAATTGTATGTATTGTCCCTATTTGGTGGTTGAGTCAATTAATTATACCAGAAGGCTTGATAGGTTATCTATTTGAAGGCGCCATTCTTTACGTGGCATTAAGTTTTAATCATATCAAAAATTATGTACAACACATTACTCATGCTTTAGAAACCAATAATCTTGTTCAAGCACGTTATCATTTATCCATGATCAGTCATCAAGATGTACGACAAATGGATGATAATGAAATTTGTAGGACAACCACTGAATCTATTTTAGAACAAGGTAATAATGCACTATTAGCAGTATTTTTTTGGTTTATAGTGACAGGTATATCAGGGGTTATTATTTATACGATCACTCGCTTACTCAACGGTCTTTGGGATCAAAAAACACCTCGCTATCATAATTTTAGTTTTTTTATTGTTAAATTTTATTATTTACTGAATTTTATTCCTGCTCGTCTCAGTGCATTGACCTATGCACTGATGGGAAATTGGCATAATGCGATACAAAGTCAGTTACAACAGGGCGTTCTTTGGGAAATACCCAATGATGTTGTTTTGATTACCTCAGGAATGGGGGCATTAGATCTTTCAATGACACAAAATATTCAGATCAAAGACATTATGCAAGCCTATTCCTTATTGGAACGCTCAACACTATTCTGGCTTGCCATAGTAGCCATGCTGTCTATCCCTTATTGGTTTTGTTCCTAGCACTGTTTTTTATTTGATGCTAATGGTAGTGTTATCAAAACTAATACGCCATTACCTTCAGAAATATTTTCAATGCTTAATGTACCTTTGTGGTTATTAATAATCGCTAATGAAATAGAGAGACCTAAACCTGTTCCTTGTCCTACTTCTTTGGTGGTAAAAAAGGGATCAAAAATTTGATCTTTTATTGTATGATCAATACCACCACCATAATCTCGAAAGCTTAATGTGAGCGTTTGTTTTTGTGTACTCAAAGCAATATCAATCTGACTGTCTCGTGGGCTTGCTTGTATCGCATTAAGTAAAATATTGACTAATGCTTGTTGTAATTTTCCTCGATCACCTAGCACTATACATTTATCGTGAACGATAATTTCCTCAATACCTATGATGCTTACATTGGCACGTTTTGCTTCCTGATTCACAAGCCCTGCTAAATCCTTAATCAGATCATTCAGATAAAGTTGTGTAAAGGATTTATCTGGAATTTGTCTTGAAAAACTCAGTACGCCTTGAACTATTTCAGATGCTCTCAATACTTCTTCATCAAGAGAAACAATATCTTCAAGCATATCGGTATCAATTTTTTCAGTGTGAGGCTTTTTTTCTAAGGTACGACGAATAAGACGTGATAATGAACGAATATTATTGAGTGG
>JAGLFC010000152.1 GCA_023144715.1 Gammaproteobacteria bacterium
TTTTTAAATTATTGGCTAGATGTATAATCGGTGTTGCAATAGACTGTGAAATAAACTGTGCAAGAAATAAACTCCCTAATACCGCAATACTAGACAACACCCAAATAGCAAGACGAATATTATCAAAGGGTGAGCTAAAGGCTTTTTGTTGAATATCACTAATAATCAGCCATGAGGTTAAAGAGTTAGCATAAGGGTAATATTCAATATAATAATAATTATGCCCAGAAGATAAAGATATTGAGCCATAAGGGGCTTCTTGATAAGCATCTAATATGGCTCCATGATTCAAATTTTGTAATTTATCGGTGGTTGATTTTAAATCAGAAAAGTGTAATTGTGTGGCATCACTGAACAATATTTGTCCATTACGTACTTTGTTTTCTTCTTCAATTTCAGCAATGATTAATTGCCCATTGTAGAGACGAGTTGCCAACTCTAGCACTTGATCAAGATTTTTCCCATGAATTGTCATCGCTAAATAGCCCACTCGATAACCATTATAATGGAGTGGTACAATCCCATTAGGGATGACTTTATTGGTTTCTTGTCCCATTTCATCGCGAGTTTGAGGCAGTTCAATAAAGCTGACGCTATCATTGGGTAATTCAGATAATTCTTTCACTTTTTCTGGATAAAGAATTTCTTTATCCATAATGACATAAGGCTCTAAACTCTCATAACGGGTCTTACTTTCTAGACCATCATGAATTTTAAGTAAGGTATTACCACGGATGTCTAAAATTCTAAAGGTATCAAAACGAGAAATAACGGACTGATATTGACGTAAAAAAGCACTGAGGATATAAAGCTTATAATCATAGTCAATATGCTGTTCATTGAGGCGTGCTTCATCTAATACGGGTAAAAATTGTTGCATTGCCAAAGATTCAGGCAATTTTAGCATTAAACGTTGTGCATCGTATAAGCTGTGGGAGATTTCATTCGCAATAGTCTCTAAGCTATTGTGAATATCATCAATGGCATCTTGATGATATAAATTTTGTACATAATAACTGGCAAGCAATCCTAAAGCCGTAGCAGGTAATAAAGTCACCAATGTTACCCAACGAAAAATATACGACTTTAGTTTCATAACATCAAGCGTAATTTAACGTAAAATAGTACGTGCATTGATAGGTTGAATAGGGCGATTATTAGGGTGTTTTAAGGCTTTTTGAAAGGCATTTAATTGCATTCTTGAAAGACTTGGATGTGAATGACTGACAATCCAGCGTACACCTTCAGTACAAGGAGGTGTTGTTAAAGAACCATTAAAGCGAAAATAATTTTTAATTTTTTTAGAGCGTTCAAGAAATTCTAAATCTTTAGCACCCAGACGATTTTTATCACCGACATTCATGGGTAAATTTTTAATTAAAACATCCAATGCGGCATCAGGAGGCCCCGGTCTATACAATAATGCCACCACTGCTAATTCACCGTCTTCACTGGCATGGACAAAATGTGCTTCTAAAGGAAATGACTGACTATCAATCATATTTTCACTCGGGCTATGAAAATGAAATTGTTTTAAGAAAAAGTCTTTACCATCAAGCTTAATTAAACCGCCTTTATGCACATTAATTTGAATAGAATGTCCATTATTTACAATATTTTCTCCAATTAACATACTATAATCAAATTTAATGGAGGGTAAACGGGCATCAAAAGTACGCTTAATATCAATGGGTGATTGATTTAATCCTTGTTTGCAGGCAATATTTTCTGTTCCTAAATCACCCCAATATTTTGGACCAGTCTCTCCTATATAAGACCATTGAGTGTCTTTTTGATCACTCGTATGACCGAGCATAGGCATACTAAAAAGAGTGGGGAATAAGAGTACAGCAAGTGATTTAATATAAATAGATTTCATAGAGTATTTCCTAATATCCTGATAATTAAAAAAATAAAAATAATAACATGTCTAATAATGACATAAATCAAAAAAAGATGGAACAAGTTATTGCTACTATTAAGCACTGATAAAAAATTTAACTAAAAATTATTTTTTATCAGTGATTTTCTTTTTATTGTGCTTAACCTAGTTTTTTTATCAGGTTTTATTTAGGTGCATTATTATTTTTTTGCACTTAAATAAAACAAATTTATTTTTTAATTAAAAATAGATTATAAGTAAACCCTTATAAATCAATATCATAACTAATAACAGTTCTATGGCATAAATATTGCATTATTGGCGTTTATTATCTTAATCACCTTAGAGGTTCTATTCAATGAAATTTAACTATTTACCGACCATTAAGCAAACAGCCTATCTGCTGTCATTTTGCTTAATGACCTTATCCAATGGCTTATACGCCAGTATGGCAGAGTCTGCTGCTGATGGCGAACAACCTGTTAAGGTTAATAATGGTTTAAGTCATCTTAGTGCTGAGAGTAAAACCTGTGCTTCTTGCCACAAACAAGAAACCCCTGCTATTTACAAACAATGGGGTCGTTCTAAGCATTTCGGTGCAAACGTGGGCTGTAATGAATGTCATGCAGCCAAAAAATCAGACAAAGATGCCATTATGCATAAAGACTTTGTTATTTCACCTTTAGTCTCTCCTAAAGATTGTGCCACTTGTCATGAAAAGACAGCGGCTGAATTTGCTAGAAGTCACCATGCTTCTGCGGGTGATATTCTAGGTTCACTTGATAACCGTCTTGCTGAAGTCGTTGAAGGTGGTCCTAATCTAGGCGGTACATCACCGGTCACTACGATTGGTTGTGCAGGTTGTCATGGTTCTATTGTGCGTGTAAATTCTGATGGTACGTTACATAATTCTGGCTGGCCCAATACAGGTATTGGTCGTATTAATCCTGATGGTTCAAGAGGATCGTGTTCTGCTTGTCATCTACGTCATACTTTCAGTTCTGAGCAAGCACGCCACCCTGATAACTGCGGTCGTTGTCATCTAGGCCCTGATCACCCACAAAAAGAAATTTATGAAGAGTCTGCTCATGGTGTTGCCTTTAGAGCCAATATGGACAAAATGAATATGGATTCGGCAAAATGGGTCGTCGGTGAAGATTACGATGCTGCTCCTACTTGTGCAACGTGTCACATGGCTGCTACACCTGATTTACCTAGCACACATGATATTGGTGATCGTATTTCTTGGAACTTGAGAGCCCCTATTTCAACGAAGATTGATGCCAAAGCCATTAAAGAAGGTAAAGAAGTTAAACCTTGGTTACAACGTCGTAAAGATATGAAAAATGTGTGTTTAAATTGTCATGGTAGTAGTACGGTTGATAATCACTTTGAACAGTTAGATGCTTTTGTGGATAACTATAACGATAAATTTGCCATTCCAACCAGAGACTTAATTGCAACCATGTTGAAATATGAATTATTGGATAAGGT
>JAGLFC010000153.1 GCA_023144715.1 Gammaproteobacteria bacterium
TTTCATGGCAGCAAAGGTTTCTGTGGTACTTTCTTGTACCATATCATCTTCTTCCAAGTAACCCGGTACTTGCTCACCATCCACCTTACCCGATACATATTGAGCACGGAAGGCGTGCATATTCACCGCTTGACGACTAATAGGACGAATAGAGCGTAACACTTTGACTTTTTCATCCCGTAAGGCATTAGCATCTAAATGAGCAGGGGGTTCCATTGCAATCAGTGTGAGCATTTGTAATAAGTGACTTTGAATCATATCACGCAAAGCCCCCGAAGAATTATAATAATGCGCACGACCACCGACTCCTGCGGTTTCTGCATGAGTAATTTGAATATGGTCAATATAATTTCTATTCCATAAAGGCTCTAATAAGAGATTAGCAAAACGAAAGACTAAAATATTTTGTACCGTATCTTTGCCTAAATAATGATCAATACGATAAATTTGATCTTCACTAAAATATTTATGTAATTGGCTATTGAGAATTTCTGAACTTTCTAAATCATGACCAAAAGGCTTTTCTACCACCAAACGAGAATAACCATTTTCTTCTTTATGTAATTCATTAGCGACCATATTTTTTACCACAAAATTATAATCTTGTGGACGTATGGATAAATAAAAAATATGATTATTGGAAAAGGTTTCAGACTGCTCTAAACGCTGTTTTAATGCACTAAAGGTCTCACCCTTTTTAAGATCACCTAAATGAAAATGCAAACGCTGACTAAAACGTTTAAAGATCTCATCATCGATGCTATTAGGCATATTCTTGCTTAAAGCTTCTTTGATTTTTTCTGCCCATTGCTCATTATTCCAGTCTCTTCGACCAAAACCAACAATCGTCATTTTTTTAGGCAGACGATTTAATTTTTCCAGATTATATAAGGCTGGTAACAGTTTGTGAGTACTTAAATGCCCAGTGACACCAAAAATAACCAGCGTACAGGGTTCTTCAATGGTATGATCGCCCATAATTTTATTTGTATTACTCATTATTTAACCTCATTTGACCATTCATAATGAAAAAATTCACCACGTGGGCGATCAATGCGTTCAAAAGTATGTGCACCAAAATAGTCACGCTGTGCTTGTAATAAGTTGGCAGGTACTGATGCCATACGATAACCATCATAAAAGGTAAGGGCTGCTGCAAAACCGGGAACAGGTATACCCGTTTCAACCGCCCTAGAAACAGTTTTTCGCCAGCCATTTTGTGTGGAGGCAATGGCTTGTTGAAAAAAGTCATCCAATAATAGGCTTTCTAGTTCAGGATTATTGTCATAGGCCGTTTTTATGCTCTGTAAAAAGCGACTGCGAATAATACAGCCTCCACGCCACATCAGGGCAATACCACCATAGTTGAGATTCCATTGATATTTTTCAGCGGCTTGACGCATCAGCATATAGCCCTGAGTATAGGACATAATTTTTGAGGCATAGAGTGCTTCTTTAACGGCTTCAATATATTCAGCTTTTTCTTCGGCAGAATAGTGATGTGTTATCTCTGGTCCTGCCAGTACTTTTGATGCTTTGACACGTTCTGATTTTAGAGCGGATAAAAAACGTGCAAAGACGGCTTCACCAATTAAAGTCAGAGGAATACCCAGTTCTAAGGCATTAATAGCCGTCCACTTTCCTGTGCCTTTTTGACCTGCGGTATCTAATATTTTATCCACCAAAGGTTCACCGTCAGTATCTTTAACGGTTAATATATGACTGGTAATTTCAATCAGATAAGAATTGAGCTTTCCTTCATTCCATTGGGCAAAAATAGTGGCAATTTCATCTACACTGAGGGATAAACCTTCACGTAAAAATTGATAGGCTTCACAAATTAACTGCATATCACCATATTCAATCCCATTATGTACCATTTTGACATAATGTCCTGCACCGTCTTCACCAATCCAGTCACAACAAGGCTTATTATCAACTTTTGCTGAAATGCTTTGTAAGATAGGTTTGACGTGATGCCAGCCTTTTTTATTGCCACCGGGCATAATTGAAGGACCATTTCTTGCCCCTTCTTCACCTCCCGAAATTCCTGTACCAAGAAAAATAATACCTTGTTGCTCTAAGTCCTTAACACGTCGATTGGTATCAGTATAGAGTGAATTGCCCCCATCCATAATAATATCCCCAGTATCTAATAAGGGGACAAGCTGATCAATATAGTGATCAACCACGGCACCTGCCTTAACCATTAATAAAATACGTCGTGGAGAATTTAAGCTTTTAACAAACTCTTCAATAGAATGACTGCCTTGTATGTGTGTCTCTTTTGCCACACCATTAATAAAGGCATCTGTTTTGCTACGGGTGCGATTAAATACGCTGAGACGGAAGCCATGATCATTAATATTTAAGGCAAGATTTTGCCCCATCACTGCTAATCCAATTAAACCAATATCAGATTTTTCCATAATAATTCCAACCTATAGTGAATAATTAAGAGCCACTAGTATTTGTTGCTCTCTATACAAATTTAACAAAAAAATCTTCATTATTATGGTATTTGCTCACTGTCGCAATAATCACCGCATCGGGATAACCACCTGATTGCAATTCTTTAAGACATTGTTCAGCTTTATTTGCAGGAACTCCTGCTAATAAACCACCCGCTGTTTGAGGATCAAATAATAATGGATAATTTTTTGCTTTAAGTGCTGTTTCGTTATTTTCAATAATATGTGTTAAACGAAGATTTTCTTCTTGCAAAGAACTGAATATACCTTGTTTGATGAGTTCATGGACACCTGACAAAACAGGTAAAGCTGATAATTTAATATGAACATCCACTTGAGAAGCTTGGAGCATTTCAAATAAATGCCCTAATAGACCAAAGCCTGTAATATCAGTACAGGCTCGTACACCTTGATTTTGAAAAATATCAGCGGCTTTTCGATTGGATTGGAGCATATTATTAAGACATTCATCCACCCACCAGCCTTTTGCTTGATAGCGCATATTAGCGGCTAATATTACACCACTTCCTAGGGGTTTGGTTAAAATTAAGACATCATTCGGTAATAAAGCAGATTTGGTCATGATGGAGTCTTGTGTAACAAAACCATTTACACTCAGACCAAAAGACATTTCATGACCTTCTCCGGTATGTCCGCCTACTAATGCCATATCATTTTCTTCAAGTACATCCATTGCACCCGACATAATCAGTAATAATTCTTCTTCTAAAATATCTTCTAATGAATAGGGCAGGGTGACTAAGGCTAATGCTGAATGAGGGGTTGCTCCCATTGCAAATAAATCACCCAGTGCATGATGGGTTGCAATTTTACCCAATAGATAGGGATCATTGATAAAGGCTTTAAAATAATCCAATGATTGCACCAATAATTGCCCTGTTGGTATATCAATGACTGCGGCATCATCGGCTTGATCCAAACCTAAAATGACATCCTTTACGGTATCATTGACACTATAAATGTGTGTTAAGCGTTCAATCACTCGTTTAAGTACGGTACTACCGACTTTTGCACCACAGCCACCACAACGCATGGGGATTTCTTGTATACGTTTTAGAGCCTTAGCATCCACCATTTGTTTATCAATAATAATATTATTAGGCAATGTCATCGCAGGCAACTCACTAAATTGTTTCATAAAGTTGACATCAATCCAATTTTTATAGCGCCACATCCATGGACTATAAAATGAAAATATTCCCCTTGAAGCTAAAGCTGTGTTATTGGCACAATTTAACAGGCTTAAAAAATGTTTTTGTGGTTTATAAGCCTTGAGTGGTTTATCGCAAACAAAACGCTTTAAATTATTAAATAAAGGCTTGCCTTGTTTGACCGCATAAACACCTGATTTAGGGCGTGGATAATTGACCATTGAAGCAATATCACCTACAGCAAAAATATTGTTATGTGATACAGATTGTAGATAATCATTGACTTTAATAAAACCTAATTTATCAACCGCTAGACCTGATTCTTTAGGCCATTGAACAGAACTTGCCTTGGTACACCAGATAATGGCATCGACTTGTAATTGACGACCATTATTGCAAATAATATTTTTTCTTTTTATTTTATTTACCGAATGAACGGTGGTGACTTCTGTGATTGAAGAATTCAGTAAAAATGCAATATTACGTTCTTTAAAAAGCTTATGTACGGTATTTCTCACTCTTTTATTATGAGAAGGCAGTAAGGTTTTTTCGGCACTGATCAATAAGTACTGAAGCTTTTTATTACTTTTTCCATGATTTTTTAGTTCTAAAGACAAACGATATTGAATGGCTAAAATAAGTTCAACACCACTTGCTCCTCCTCCTACCACCGCCACACGACTAAAGTGTTCATTGGTTAAAATATGATGAATAATGGTTTCTAACTGTAAAATAAAGTTATTAACAGGCTTAATAGGGATGGTCAGTTCAGCCACTCCAGGAAGATTATAATCATCTGGGGTTGAGCCAATATTAATGGATAAAACATCATATTTAATCGGTGGACGTTGATCAGAGTAAATCAATTGCTGTTTGCTATCAATATGGGTCACTCGTGTGTGATATAAACGAGCTTGAGCATATTCAGCTAAGGGGCGTAAATCTAAATAAATATCATCATAAGAATATTCACCT
>JAGLFC010000154.1 GCA_023144715.1 Gammaproteobacteria bacterium
CCAATCAAGACCAGTTCTTTTACAGCAATATTTGAGATATTATTCACTCTTAGAACCTATAAATTAAAAATAAAATGTGAAAATTCTAACAAAATAGACTGATTTTTTCCAGATAATCAAACAACTAATGTTCTAAAAAATGGTGTGATAAACTTTAGTTTATAACAACACGTCAGCCTATTTTATTGATCAAATAAGGTCTTTCTTAACTTTGTATTATAAGTAGATATAATAAATAAAAAACGGTATATTAATGTTTGGTATTTATTAAAGAAAAACTGATAGGCACTTATACTAAAAGGTTTGCTTTAATATAACAATAGATAACACTATAACTATCTTTTTCTGGAGTAAATTCATGAGTGATGTAAAACATTGTAAACTGTTAATTCTAGGTTCTGGTCCTGCGGGTTATACTGCGGCTGTTTATGCGGCACGTGCCAATTTAGAGCCTGTAATCATCACAGGAATGGAGCAAGGCGGTCAATTAATGACCACTACAGAAGTGGATAATTGGCCAGGCGATATGGAAGGCGTACAAGGGCCTGATTTAATGGAAAGAATGCAAAAACATGCCGAACGTTTTAATACTGAGATCATTTTTGATCATATCGGTGCCGTAGATTTATCCAGTAGACCGTTTACACTCACAGGTGATTCAAAAAGTTATACCTGTGATGCCCTGATCATTGCCACAGGGGCTTCTGCTCGCTATTTGGGACTTGAATCAGAAGAAGCGTTTAAAGGTCGTGGTGTTTCAGGTTGTGCGACCTGTGATGGTTTCTTTTATAAAAATCAAAAAGTCATTGTCGTTGGTGGCGGTAATACTGCGGTAGAAGAAGCTCTGTATTTATCCAATATTGCCTCTGAAGTGACTATTGTTCATCGCCGTGATAAATTCAGTTCAGAAAAAATCCTTGCAGATAAGCTGATTGAGAAATCAAAAACAGGTAATATTAAAATTGAATGGAATGCCAGTATTGATGAAATATTAGGCGATAATGCCGGTGTGACAGGTGCAAGATTAAAAAATACTCAGGATGGTTCAACCAAAGAGCTTGAAGCAATGGGTGTCTTTATTGCCATTGGACATAAACCTAATACCGATATGTTTACCGATCAATTAGAAATGGAACACGGTTATTTAAACACTCAAAAAGGGGCACAAGGTAATGCCACTATGACCAGTATCGAAGGGGTATATGCTGCTGGAGATGTGGCCGATCATATTTATCGTCAAGCCATTACATCAGCAGGAACAGGCTGTATGGCCGCTTTGGATGCGGAACGTTTTCTGGACGAAAATAATTAATTAAAATATAAACTCAGGACTATTTTATGATAAATAAAAAAATATTAACACGAGCGATTAGCACGGCTTGTCTTATGGGTAGCTTATCTTTAAGTGCTATTTCTCAAGCAGAAGATCTTTTAGAAGTCTATGCTCTGGCCTATGAAACCGATCCTATTTTAAAGCAAGCTATCTCCGAGAGAGAAGCGGTTGGTGAATATTCTGTGCAAGCATTTTCACGTTTTTTACCACAGGTTTATGCGTATGCTTCTACTTATGGTCATAATAGCAATAAACCTAAAGAAGCAAATAATGATAAGTCATATAATAGTCATGATTATGCGGTTGATTTAACCCAAAGCCTATTTGATAATAAAAACTTTGTCAATTATAGAATTTCACATTTACAAAATAAAGTCGCAGATGCTAACCTCAGTGCCACACAACAAGAATTAATTGTACGCTCTGCGGATGCTTATTTTTTCACTTTAGCAGCAGTTGATAATGTTGGTTTTGCAAAAGCTGAAAGAAAAGCGATTAAACGTCAATTGGATCAGGCAACCCGACGTTATGAAGTGGGTATTATTGC
>JAGLFC010000155.1 GCA_023144715.1 Gammaproteobacteria bacterium
AAATTCCTTTAGCACCACCTGTCCCAGAAAATATTCAAGAATGGGTTGATTTGGCCTTAGTCGGGAACTATACGCTATTAGCCTCTCAAGAAAACACAATGATTCAAAAAGAAAATATTGAGTTACAACGTTCTGGACATTACCCAACACTAGGACTTGTTGCCTCTTATGGTTATTTAAAAAGAAATGGCCCGACCACGTATGCAGCCAATCAATCGCATGATAGTGTGATAGGTCTCCAGTTTCAAGTGCCTATTTTTGAAGGTTATGCCGTTGTTTCCAAAACTCGTCAGGCTCAGTATGATTTTCAAACCAGCCAAGAAGCGTATACAGAATTGCATAAGTCCACAGAAAAAGATACTCGTAGCAGTTATTTGAATGTTATTTCAGAAATAAGTCGTGTTAAGGCATTAAAACAAGCGGTTATTTCTAATATCAGTGCATTAAATGCAACAGAAGCAGGTTTTGAAGTAGGTACTCGTACCATTGTTGATGTTCTGAATGTACAAAGTGAATTGTATCGTGCTCGACAAGAACATTCTGATTCACGCTATATTTATATTTTAAATGTTTTACGGTTAAAACGAGATGCAGGTACGTTGCAACATTCTGATATAGAAATGGTCAATGGCTGGTTACTTAAACAAAGCTAATCGTATGTGTTTCCATGTTTGTGCATGGAAATTCTTTTTTAAGTGTGTATAAATAAAAAAAACCTGACTGAACGAACAGGCAGGTTTTTATTTAAGCGATTATTAAGTTAATTATTTAATTTTTGCTTCTTTATACATAACATGCTTACGAACAACTGGATCATATTTTTTCATTTCTAGTTTTTCTGACATGGTACGCTTATTTTTAGTCGTTGTATAATAATGACCTGTACCTTCTGAAGATACTAATTTAATTTTATCACGCATTTTTTTCTCCTAATACATTAAGAAATGGATTAAACTTTTTCGCCTCTGGCACGAATTTCTGCCAAAATGGTATCAATACCACGCTTATCAATAGTACGCATACCTTTTGCTGTGACACGTAACTTCACAAAACGTTGCTCACTTTCAACCCAAAAACGATGATTATGTAAATTAGGAAGGAAACGGCGTTTTACTTTATTATTGGCATGAGAAACGTGATTTCCCGCAACAGGGCGTTTTCCTGTGACCTGACATACCTTAGACATTTTTGTTCTCCAATCAATCGCTTAAATATAATTTGAACTCTCAAGAGGCGAGATTTTACGCAAAATTTGTGATTCAAGCAAGTATTTTCCGTATGAAATCACTAAATTATATATTTTTTTATTTTTTTTTTATAAAAATGTGGCTGTATAAGGCTTTTTAGTTTATCTTTGATAGCGTGATTTTAAATGATGTACAATCACACATCAGTTTACAATAAAAATAAAATACAAGGAATATTTATGATACCACATAAGAAAACTCTATTTGGGGGATGTTTATTCATTTTACTGACGGTTTCTTCTAGCTCTATGGCACAGTATTATCAAAATAATTACTCTCAAGAGAGCCGGCAAAATGTCGATCCCAATTATTATCCTAATTATCAAGGCTATCAAAGACAAGACATACAACAACCAATAGAGCCACCACAGCCTGTTCAGAAAACTGAACACCAAGGGGCTTATTATTCACAAAATTATCAACCGAGCAAGCAAATACTGCCTGCTGGGAAATATCAGTCACCCGCAGAATTGCTCAAAGACTCTATTAATAAAGTGATTTATTTTTTAAATCAACCTAAAAATAATGTGTCTGTGGATCAGATGACGGCTTTTTTACAAAGTGAAATTGCTCCACATTTTGATTTTAAATATATGGCTCGTTGGGTAGCAGGGCGTTATTCAAAAACAATGTCTCCTGATCAACAACGCCAATTTACAGAAAATTTTAGTGAATTATTTGTGACAACTTTTGTTAAAAAATTAACTCATTATCAAAATTATCCTCCTGTAGTTGAGAGTTTTCGATCAAAACGTGTGAATGAGACTGAGGCTGTAGTGACAGCAAATGTTTTACAAGAAAAAGGTACTCGTATTAAAATTGATTTTAAATTTTTAAAAACTCAAACGGGTTGGAAGGTCATTGATGTTCGCGGTAATGGTATCAGTGCATTATATTATTATCGTAATTATTTTGCCGATCAGATGAAACAAAGACGACAACAACAATCTGTATTTAATTAAATTTTTATAGGATAAAAAATTATAGAGTTCAATTGCTGAACTCTATAGTCATTTTTTTACTTACAGTCAGTTAATACACAATTATGATACAGTTTAAATCCAGTTATAGTTTTAATATTTTAATACGTCTTATTATTGTAACCGCGTTACTTGTGGTGATTATTTTTTTTAATTTTGATTATATTCAAAATATTTATTTAAAAAATCAACTGACTTCTACCGGTTATATCATTAATGGTTCTATCATAGGCATTTTTCTTATAGGTATGATTAAGTTAGTGCTGGCATTACTTTTTTATTGGCGAGAAGAACGTGCTGTGGGGGAGTTTATTGTGAATATACATCATAATAACCTTAATACTTATGAAACAGAAAATAATAATAGTTTGATTTATCACCGTTATATCACTATGAAAAACCTGTATCGCCAACATGCAGAAATTAATCAAAATGCTATGGCTGCTACTATGATTGCATCAGAAAGCATCCGTTTGAGTTTACCTAAATTTATTACGAATATTCTTATTTTAACGGGAGTATTTGGTACCATTATGTCCTTATCTATTGCTTTGTTAGGCGCCTCTAATTTAATGGAAGATAATGGTATTGCCAGTATGGGACAAGTCATACATGGTATGTCAACGGCTTTATCCACGACCACCACAGCCATTATTTGTTATTTTTTGTTTAGTTATTTTTATCTGAAATTAATGGATATTCAGACCAATTTATTCAGTGCTATTGAACAAATTAGCACACAATATTTAATGCCACATTTTTCTTATAAAAGTGAAACGATGGTATACAAAATGGCAGATACCATTAAACGACTGAATCAAACCACCAGTAATATGCAACTATCACAGCAACAATATATTGATATAACAGAAAAAATGACGGATATTATTTTGGATCATGATGGTCGCATGGGGCAAATTGCTGAAGATGTGGGTACATTAAAAGAGCTGTTAAAACAGGGATTTCGTTTACCTGATGAACAGGGTGTGTTACCCAATACACAACAAACGAATACTCGTATGGATAATGTTATTCACTCTGTTAAAAAGTCAGAAAAGGAATAATTTTCATGAGTGGTGGCTTTGTTGATTTAAGACAAAATCAAGGGCGGATGATTGATGAATCTTTTTGGCCTTCATTTACGGATATTATGACGGTTGTGGTCATGATTTTTCTTATTGCGACCAGCATTTTAATTGTTAAAAATTGGGAACTTGTTAAAGAACTAAAAGCACGTATTGAAATGGAACAAACCATATCACAACGTTTAAAAGCAACGACAGAAGCCCAACAAAAAATATCTAAAGCATTGTTAGACAGTCAAGATAAACGTCATAAAATATCACAAAAATTACAGATCAGTTTGGAATTAGAACGGCAAAGATCAGCCACTGTACAAAAAACGTCTAAAGAAAAAGCCAGTCTACAAGAATTATTGGTTCAGGCGGAATTGGATTTATCACTGATTCGCTTACACGTGATAGAGACTGAAAAAAAATTAAAATTAGCTAATACGGCAGTCAATACGATGCAAGAGACACTCAAGCTTAATAACAAAACACATCAGGAGAATGTGCTTGATTATGAACAACACATTAAACAACAACAAGTTGAATATGATCAACACGTCGCTTTAGTAGAACAACAACATGACTCTTTATCTGATGATTATAACATCCTAGAAAAAAAATATAACAAATTAATTAAACCTTCTCGTTCTGCTGTGGGTAAGCATGTTGTCGAAGTGCGTTATGAACAACTCTTAGGTAAAGATATTATACAATTTCGCTCTTCTGGAGAAAAAGATTATCAGATGTTAAGCAAAAATTCCTTATATAACACCCTAGCTTTGCTGAAAAAAAAATATGGTCAGTCTCTTTATATTAAAATTATTATTCCTGATAATAGTGGGTTATCTTATAATGACGCATGGACTTTTACCTTAGATTTACTTAATAAATATGATTATTATTATCAAAATTAATGACTTGCTTCTAAGAGTTGGATAAGTTCAGCAGAGTCGATTTTTTTTGCCCACATCAGTGCGGTGTTATTGTGTGTGTCTTTTAAATCACGCTGGGCATTATGTTTTAATAATACTTCAACAGTGGCTTTATAATTAAGTTTGGTTGCCCAAATCAATGCACTCCAGCCCATTGTTTTTTCTTGATGATCAATCTGAGCACCACTATTAATCAATAATTCAGCAATATCAGCATTATTGCGTGATGCTGATAATAATAAAGCGGTATAACCGCCTTTATCAACTTGATCAACGTGTGCTCCACTCTTGAGTAATACTTTTACAATGTCACTATGCCCATATTGAGCGGCTTTCATTAAAGGAGTCCATTGACAACTGTCCTGAGTATTAGGGCTTTCTCCTAATGATAATAATTGATTAATTTTATCTAATTCACCACTTTCAGCAAATGTGACTATTTCTGGTTCTTGATTTTGGATGCTTGTTTTTGGCTCTTTTTTACCATCGCAGGCTATTAGAGAAAAGATAATAAGTAATATAAAAAAAAGGGGAGTCATAAAATGCTTCATTGTTAATAATATCCATTTGTTTAAAAATATGACCAAAGAGTGTATAGCAGGGTGGTATAGTTTTATGTGATAGCGATTACCGAAGTTTATAAATAAAATCCATATACTGCATTACAATTGAGTTTAAAACAGATTTATTAAAAGGGGATACATAATGGGAAATTCACTCTGGTTTATCACAATACTGCAAGAAAAACCTTGGTTAGGTTTTCTTATTGGACTTTGTTTTATGGCGGTCATGTTTCTATCAAAAAATTTAGTCGTTTATTTGTATTCAAAAAATAAAGAAAAAACAGAAGCTTTAGAATTAGAAAAAACCGATACAAAAATGGCTGAAAAACGATAGAATTGTTATTGACTCTCTAATGCCTACGCCATTGGTGAAATTTTTTGAGCCAATACAATATTTTTTGAGGTTTATGAGCTTGCTTCCATTGACCTGCTACATATTTATTGGCTTCTGCGAGTGTAGGGTAGATATGAATTGTACCTAATATTTTATTGAGACCTATTCCATGACGCATTGCTAATACGTATTCAGCGATTAAATCACCCGCATGTTCACCCACAATGGTGACACCGAGGATTTTATCTTTATTAGGCACTGTTAATACTTTAATAAATCCATGTGCTTCTTCATCAGCAATGGCTCGATCCAGATCATCTAAATTAAATTGACTGATCTCATAAGAAATATTTTTCTCTTTTGCTTCCAATTCATTTAAACCCACCCTTGCCACTTCAGGATCAGTAAAGGTTGCCCAAGGTATGACTGAGTAATCGACTTTAAAATGTTTAAAACCACGAAATAAACTGTTCACAGCAGCATACCATGCTTGATGTGCCGCTGTATGAGTAAATTGGTAAGGACCTGCCACATCACCACAGGCATAAATATTGGGGTATTTTGTTTGTAAATAAGCGTTAACTTCAATTGTACCTTGACGTGTTAAGGTGATGTCTAAGTTATCTAAACCAAAGCCATCGGTATTGGCTTTACGACCCAAAGCAATAACGACTTCATCAAAAATAAGCGAAAGAGTGTTACCCTGCTTATTTTGGCAAAGTAATGTTTTATGACCTTCTATTATCATAAATTCTTGTGTTTGATATTCTAAGCGTAAATCAATGCCTTCATGACTAAAACGCTCTTGTACTTGAATGGAAACATCCTCATCTTCACGTTTCATAATACGCGTGTTGCGATCAAGTAACATTACCTGACTACCTAGACGTGAAAAACTCTGTGCTAGTTCACAGCCAATCGGACCACCGCCTAAAATTAATAAACGCTTGGGTAGCTCTTGCAGATTCCAAAGTGTGTCTGATGTTAAATAATGGATTAATTCAATGCCTTTTATGTTAGGTACAAAAGGACTTGCACCTGTGGCAATGACAATATTTTTTGTGGTCAGAACGTGTCCATTCACCTCAATATGAAAGGGAGAAAGAATATTGGCTTCTCCCTGTAGGCATTCCACTCCTAAAGCACTATAACGTTCAATCGAGTCATGTGGTTCAATTTGAGTAATGATTCGTTTAATACGTTGCATAATGTCTTTAAAATCAAAATCAGCCTTGGTTTCTTTAAAGCCAAATTCTTTTGCACGTTTGTTATATGCTTTAAACTTAGCAGAACGGATCAATGCTTTAGAGGGAACACAGCCTGTATTTAAACAATCACCCCCCATTTTATTTTTTTCTATTAAAGTGACTTTTGCTTTAACTGTGGTGGCTATATAGGAAGTCACCAAACCACCTGCACCCGCACCAATCACCACTAAATTACGATCAAAATTGTTGGGTTTCTTAAAGTCTTTATAGACTTTATTTTGCTGTATTATGTGTATTATTTTTTTTGTGATAAAAGGAAAAATGCCTAAGAGTGTTAAAGAAATTAATAGTGGTAAGGATACAATACTAGAAGCAGAGTCTAATTGTGCCAATTGAGTCCCAGCATTGACATAAATAGCCGTTCCAAAGAGCATTCCTAATTGACTCACCCAATAAAATGTATGGGTTTTTATTGAGCTTAAACCCATGAGTAAATTAATCATAAAAAATGGAAAAATAGGGACTAATCTGAGTGTAAAAAGATAAAAAGTACCTTCTTTCTCAATTCCTTGATTAATATCTTTAAGAAAATGTCCAAAATGTTGTTGTACGGTATCACGAAAAAAAAATCGAGAGGCTAAAAAAGCCAGTGTTGCCCCTATTGTACTGGCAAATGATACCAGCACTAAACCGAAAGCAAAGCCAAATATTGCTCCAGCAACCAGCGTTAATAAAGAAGCACCTGGTATTGATAATGCGACTAAAATAATATAAAGAATAAAGAAAATAATTGGAATAAGAATAGGATGAGATTGATAATATTCATTAAAAATCAGTTGATTTTCTTTTAGATAGGAAAAATTAAGGTAATGAGCTAAATCAAAATAAAATAAGGAGATAAATACCATTATTATGGTACTCACAATCACTATTTTTTGTATCAATGATTTTGTAATAGACATCATAGTTTAACCTAATTAGAGAATTTAAATAGGTAATTCCATCTTTTGAATAGCCGTTAATTCTGCACTGTATAGAAGCACTTTTACTTCAGTGATTAAGTTTAATTTTACGAGATATAAAGTCAAATAACAAGATCTTTCATGGTGAGGGCAAAGCCATTATTTTCAAAGTATAGTGATTGACATGGCAAAAAAAACATACGATTAATATCATACGACACAATTATAATATTAATAATATTGCAAATGATAATGATTTGCATTTATAATTCTTTCCAAATTAAATTTATTGGAGAGTATATTGAAAATTTTTACCTTAGTAGTATCTATTTTAAGTCTTGCATTATCCGTTTCTCTGCCTACGATGGCGGCTAACACACCTTCTATGGAAGAAATGTGGAAAATGATTCAGGTACAACAAAAAATACTTGAAGCACAAAAGCAGGAAATTTCCCGCTTGAAAAATACATCTCAAATGAATGAGGAAAAAATTGAAGCAACCAGTGTTGCATTGGAAGAGTCTGATAAAAGTTATAGTAAGGCTAAAGAATGGTTTAATAAAACCTCCATTGGTGGTTATGGTGAGCTTCATTATAATAATTGGGATAATAAAAAAGAGGGCGGTAAGGATAAAAAAGAAGTTGATTTACATCGATTTGTTTTATTTGTTGGTCATGAATTTAATGATGACCTAAGATTTTTTTCTGAATTTGAAATTGAACATAGTCTTTCTGGAGATGGAAAAAATGGTGAAGTTGAAGTTGAACAAGCCTATGTTGAATATGACTTCAATGAAAACCACAGTGGTAAAGCAGGTGTGTTCTTAATGCCTTTTGGTATTCTCAATGAAACACATGAACCACCTGCTTTTTATGGTACAGAACGCAATCCTGTTGAAAGTAATATCATACCTTCTACTTGGTGGGAAGGTGGTTTAGGAATCAGTTCTCACTTTGAAAATGGTGTCAGTACTGATATAACGTTAACTTCGGGTTTATATTTGACAAAAAATAAAGAATTTAAAATTCGTAATGGTCGTCAAAAAGTATCCAAGGCAAAAGCTGATTCAGGTGCATTGTCTGGGCGTATTAAATA
>JAGLFC010000156.1 GCA_023144715.1 Gammaproteobacteria bacterium
AGCTTTTTTTATTGCCTATGAAAAAAGAAACTATTTCCAATCAGAAAAACTATCTGTTTTCTTTTCTAGACCGTCTTCATAGCCTGCTGAATAAGCTTCAGTCACACGTTGTTCTTCACGTTCAGGGTTACATACATAACCACCTTGCCAACCTTGGATATACTCAGATTGTACGCCTTCAGATTCCATTTTTACTGTAAAATCATGATATTCTTGGTTCATAGGTTTTTCCTTATCTGTCGATAAACAATTAATAAATAAATGCTGGGTTTATTTAAACAAAATCTGCCCAATAGACAGGCAGATAATAAAATAATAATTCGCTTATATTAAATTATTTTAATATAAATTTCAAGTTGATTGAAAGCTGAGTATACTTTATTGTTTTGGTTGGAGGGTATATCTCTATAGGATAGGATTTTAAAAATAATGACTGGTCAATAACCAACTAAAATAGTATGATATTACTCAATAATACTCCAATTAATGTTAAGTAAGGTTGACTATGAACTTAAATGAAGCAGAAGTAATGGATTTAAACAGTGGACTTAAAGCCCTAGAAGATAAACATTTTACCCGAGCAGTACAATTATTATCACCCTTAGCTGAAAAAGGTGTGCCTGAAGCACAGCATCGTATGGCAGTGATGTATCAAAATGGTTTGGGAATCCATCGAAATGAAACGGCTGCGGCTTTATGGATGAAACTGTCTGCTGATCAGGGTTATGAATTGGCATGGCATGGCATGGGTTTTATGTATATGGAAGGTGAGGGTGTTGATAAAGATGCTCAAGAGGCGATTAAATGGTTCACTAAGGGCATTGATGCAGGCTTGATAGGCTCTATGACGACTTTGGCAATGATGTATAAAGAAGGTAATGGTGTCGAAAAAAATCCTGAAGAAGCCGAACGTTTATTAAAAATGGCAGGTTTTTAATGAGAGCATCACAATTATTTACGGTACTTGATCAAGAATTTAAAGGTGCACAAACAGGACACCATACACCTGTTATGATTTGGGGACCACCGGGTGTTGGTAAATCTCAATTAGTGGATCAAGTGGCAAAAAAACATAAACGTACCTTGATTGACATTCGCTTATCGCAAATGGAGCCGAGTGATTTACGAGGCATTCCATTTAAAGATGGGGATAAGGTGGAGTGGGCAGTACCAGCAATGTTACCTGATGCTGAAAAACATGGTACAGAAGGTATTTTATTTTTAGATGAAATCACCTCAGCTCCTCCAAGTGTATCCGCTGCTGCCTATCAATTGATCCTTGATCGTCGTTTAGGTGATTATAAAATACCTGATGGCTGGGCTATTTTTGCCGCAGGTAATCGACAAGGGGATCGAGGTGTCACCTATAGTATGCCGGCTCCTTTAGCTAATCGTTTTTCTCATTATGAGATTGATATTAATCTGGATGATTGGGTGGCATGGGCGTATAAGAAGGGCATTGATGAAAAAATTATTGCCTTCTTACGTTTTCGTCCTGATTTATTGTTTGATTTTGATCCTGCTCACAATCCTGTTGCATTCCCAACCCCTAGAACATGGGAATTTGTCCATAATGCTTTGCAAAAATTTCAAGATCATCCTCAGTTATTTATTGGAGCATTACAATCTTGTGTGGGACCCGCAGCAGGCATAGAACTCAATGCCTTTATTGCTAACTTGGATCAAATGCCTGATCTTGATGCGATTATTAAGGGTGAATCTGTTCCTACACCCACCGAAATTGATCTGCAATATGCGGTCGCTTCTGCCTTAGTGGGTCGTGCAATTCGTGCTAGAGATACTGAGGATGCGGATAAAACATATACCAATATCTTAAAATATGCCGCCAGCTTCCGTCAAAAAGAAATGGGAGTGATGCTTGTCTCTGATATGCACAGAGCCATTGGTGAAGATTTATTTGCCGTTGAAGAATTTGCCAATTGGGCAGATGCCATTGCAGATATTATGCTCTATGGATGAAGTGATAGAAAACAAACTCGCGGCTGCTCGTACTCGATTGATATTAGATAAACCGTTTTTAGGGGCATTAGTATTAAGATTACCCATTGTAAGCGCTGATCCAGCATGGTGTAAAACCACCGATACCGATATGAAAAAGTTGTATATTAATCCTGATTATATACAACAATTGAGTATTGAAGAAACTCAATTTGTGTTAGCACATGAAGCTTTACATTGTGCATTATCGCATTTTTCACGGCGCGCACATCGAGTAAAATTACGTTGGGATATGGCCTGTGATTTTGCTATTAATCCTATTCTAATTGAAGATGGTTTAACACCACCACCACATATCTTTTATCTTCGTGAATATTTGGGAATGACCGCAGAAGAAATTTATCCGACCTTATTGGATAATGAAAATGATGCAGATAGTGAACTGGGTCAAAGTAGCAGTGAAGGCGATAATGATCAGGGAGAACAATCGGATCAAGGGGATGTGAAGGACACACAAAATAAAAAACTCAATAGTGAACCACAAGAAGACGGTGAAGACGGCAAAGGGCAAACAGGTGATGCTGAACAATCAGAGCCTGACTTTACACAAGGAGGTATGGATAATGATCAACAAAAAGAGCCACCTCCCGTGCCTAATCATGATGAAATTCAATCACTGAACGCACAATGGCAACAACGCCTTGCAGGGGCAGCACAACAAGCCTTACAAGCAGGTAAACTGAGCCAGTCAATGGCACGCTTAGTGGATCATTTATTGCAACCACAATTACCGTGGCGCATGTTATTAGCACGTTATATGAGTGCCACCGCACGAGAAGATTATAGCTATACTCGCCCCTCTAGTCGCCGTGGTGAACCTGCTATTTACCCTCGTTTACGCAGTCATAAAATTAATATTGTGGTCGCACTTGATATCAGCGGTTCAATTGCCACCAAAGAAATTAAAGAATTTCTCTCAGAAGTAGATCAGATCAAAGCTCAAGTGCGTGCTCATATTTCATTACATGCCTGTGATACAAAAGTCACTGATGAAGGGCCATGGGAATTTGAACCATGGGATGAACTGACATTGCCTATACAGTTTAACGGAGGTGGTGGTACTCGTTTTACGCCTGTTTTTGATTGGGTCGAAAAACAGTCCATGCCACCTGATTTATTGGTTTATTTTACCGATGCAGAAGGGGAATTTCCTGTGAGTGAACCCTATTATCCTGTTATCTGGTTGGTTAAGGGTAAAGCACCCGTCCCTTGGGGACAACGGATTCAATTAAATTAATATGATAATGAGAAGTTTTTATCTATTATTTTTCATTTCATACTTTATATTCTATCCAAAATGAGATATATTCTTTGCTTATTAGAATATCCCATTTTTGTTATTTAAGTCTTTTTTTAAGGAAATTTATGCGCCAGCGAGTAGAAATAAAACCAAGCGGACATCAATTTTATGTTGAGTCTAATGAGACTGTGTTAGATGCTGCCTTGCGTCAGGGCATTAATATGCGTTATGGATGTCGTAGTGGGGCTTGTGGTGCTTGTAAAGGCAAGTTACTGGAGGGTGATATTCACTATGAGAATGATCCTATTGCATTAACTGACAAAGACCAAGCAGATAATCTGGTGTTATTTTGTGCGGCTCATGCAGATTCTGAATTAGTGATTGAAATGGAAGAAGTCAAACTAGACAGTGCCATTGAAATTAAAACATTACCCTGTCGTGTACATGATATGAAATTGCTCACAGATGATGTGATGCAACTTTTTATTAAACTGCCAGCGGCCGAACGTTTACAATTTTTGTCAGGTCAATACATTGATATTTTGCTAGAAGATGGACGTCATCGAAGTTTTTCAATTGCTAACGCTCCTCATAATGATGAATTTTTAGAATTACATATTCGTTTAGTGGATGATGGTTTATTTACGCCCAAAGTCTTTAAAACCATGCAAAATAAAGATTTATTACGCATTGAAGGGCCTCATGGTAGCTTTTTCTTTCATGAAGAGTCTACTAAAGATATTTTATTATTGGCAGGTGGTACAGGTTTTGCTCCCATTAAGGGAATTGTCGAGCATTTAGTCAGTGAAAAGGTCACTCGACCTATTGCTATTTACTGGGGTGTTCGTACAGAAGCTGATTTATATATGAATGAATTAGCACAATCATGGGCAGCAGAGCATGATAATATTACCTTTATTCCTGTATTATCCGATGCAGATAGCAATTGGTCGGGTCGTAGTGGTTATGTACATGAAGCAGTATTAGCAGACTTTGAAGATTTGTCTGAATTGGATGTTTATAGCTGTGGTCCTCCTGCTATGATTCAAGCAGCAGAAAAAACGTTTCAAGAAAAAGGATTGAAGAAAAATCAATTTTTTTATGACTCCTTTGATTATGCTAGTGATCAATAAAATTATTGGGACGGTTTGTTTTAATGGCATTATCAAATGAAGATAGTTTAAGGCTGAATGTCTTATTGGCACAAAAAACCACTGCGATACGCATTGATGAAGGAAAAATGATTGTCTATGCCTTAACACAAAAAGGTGAGGCAAAAATTCCGCTCAGTCCTAATGTCAAAAATGACAAATATATTAAAATCGTTAAAGATTTTCTCTCAACAAAAGCACTGGGCATATCAGGTGGTTTTCCTATGTTTTTGTCTAGCTGGAATCGTATGGGAGGATTGCGTAATAGTGGTTTAGATAAACTATTATTACTCGGTGAAGAAGAAGCTGTTATCGCTGTGGTCAACAATAAGGATATTTCAGCTGAGATAGCTAAAAGTGCTTGGTGGGCAATGCAGTCAGCGGATAATGCTCGTAGTATGCTGTCTAATCTCGTGGTTGTTCAAGCAGATATTGGTAAAGATTTAGCCAAATTTTTAATTGAATTTTTACCTTTTGAAGAAGATCCTTTAAATATGTTAATCAGTACACGATTAGTGTTACAAAAAGGATTAATTTCTGATGATGAAGTGATGGCATTATGGAAAAAGGCAAAAAGTAAAAATACTCTTTATGTAGGATTTTTAGATATTCGCCCAGATAATTTGCCCGAAACAGTGATAGAACATGCAGATGCTCATCAAGTGCAAGACGTTTTGGCAGAATTAGTCGCACACAATAATCCGTACGCCCTAGCATTGTGCAAACTCTCCAGTTCTGAGGGACAAACATTTTTAAAAACGGCTCAGGCATCGTTTAAACGTATTCCTAATTATGATATTGCAGGTGCATTATTAGAAAGTATTCGTCGTTATATTTATATTAATCAACCAGAAGCAGGGCAACTATTACATCACTATGAACATGCCTTAACGCTTGAAGGTGAACCACAAGTTGATATTGAAGCACTGAATGTATTAGTTGAGACTCTTTATAATGAGCAGAATGATTTGTCTTGTAGTGATGAGCTTAAAGCTGTACAAGCATTCGTCCCTAAATTACCAAATTTATCAGAACACCTAAAAGCACTCTTATTTTTAAGTCGAGTATCACAAACTTTGCTCGCCCCCACAATTGCAAATAGTACCGCTGTGGGTAGTTTAATGAGAAAAAAATTAAAACCTATCTTTGATCCTATTTTATTGCATTTAAGGGTATTACAGAATTAAATATAAATCACTATTATTGATGTAGTTATCAAAGAGGGTTGATTAAAATTTAAAATTTTCACCTAAATATACTTTTTTAACATGATCATTATCTAAAATATTTTCAGGGGTACCTTCGGCAATGACCTCTCCGCTACTCATAATATAAGCATGTTTACAGACACTGAGCGTTTCCCTAACATTATGATCGGTGATTAAGATGCCAATATTTTTATCAGTTAAGTCATGAATAATATTTTGAATATCCGTCACAGAAATAGGATCAACCCCTGCAAAAGGTTCATCTAATAAAATAAAATCAGGTTCCATTGTCAATGTTCTAGCAATTTCAACTCTACGCCGTTCACCACCCGATAAGCTAATACCCAATGAATGACGAATATGGTTAATTTTAAATTCATTTAAGAGCTGTGCTAAATGATCTTTTCTATCCATTTGGTTCAGATCTTTACGTGTTTCCAATATTGCCATAAGGTTATCTTCAACACTCAGTTTTCTAAAAATAGACGCTTCTTGAGGTAAGTAACCAATTCCCAATTGAGCACGTTTATGGATAGGAAAACGAGTAATATCGACATCATTACAAGTAATTGTACCACTATCTGCTTGAATTAAGCCCACAACCATATAAAAACTTGTTGTTTTGCCCGCACCATTAGGGCCTAATAACCCAACAACTTCCCCTTTTTTGAGTGAAAATGACACATCATTAACGACAGTTCGTGATTTAAAGCTTTTACATAAATGTTTCATTCTTAATTCTAAGGGATGGGCTGACATTATTATTTACTTTTAGGTTGAATGGTGACTCTGACACGACCACCATCATTGCGATTACTTTTATTACTATTGGCAGCAACGGTTTCTTTTTTGGTATCATAAACAATTTTATCGCCACTAAAAGTATCACCATCTTGATTAATATAAGCTTGTTTTAAAAGATGAATTTTATCCTTCTGCAAATAATAAATCATTGTTTCAGCACGGGCAAAAAAATCAGTTGTTTTACCCTCAGGTCGTTGCTTAAATGTGGCTAATTTATTTTTATGACCCGTGGCAACTGCTTTTTCTAACTCTTTATTTTTATCATAGTAAATGGTTAATTTAGTGGATTTTATGACCATACTGCCTTGTGTTAACACAACATTACCACTATAAATACTGATGCCTTTAAGATCATCTATATCCGCACTATCGGCTTCCAAATTAATGGCTTGTTTACTATCATTCGCTAATGCCATTACATTGATAGGAAAGCATAAAAATAAAAAAAAGGGTAATAAATAATAGTGACTTAATATTATTGAGCAAGTGTTTTTACTGTTCATTATCAAAGAGACTCCCATTGATTTTTTTATTCATTGCCCACTGATTCGGGGGGCAAATGTTGTATTTTAACATTATTGAGCAAGTAATAATGTTCACTATCTAAATAGGCTTTCATGCCAATTCCTGTCGCAATTATAGTATCTGTAGTGATCTTTACAAATTTATCCGTTTCAGCAAAGTTTTTATTAGGCCAAATAGTTAATTCAGGTGTTTCAAGTTGAAAAAAAGAATTGTGTGGTGATTTTTCACGCTTAATAAATGTATGTCCTTTTAAACGAACGCGACTTCCATTTTTATTCACCCAACCTGCTTCCGCTAATATATCCGTAGATGCCCCTATTTTTTTAAATAACGTAATTTTAGGTGTATCAATTTCAGATTCTGTATCACCGGGATAATGGGCTATTTTATCACCCACAATTTTATTTTTTGGATGTCCTGTTTCACTAAAACTATTAATCTTTACTTCATTAAAAAAAGTATCCGCAATTTTAGCATCTTTATTTTCTTCAGGGATATTAATAGTAAAGTGTTTAGTGGTATTCAAATTAAAAACATAGCCACTAACGCTTATTGAAGCCATTGGAATAATAATAAGTAAAGCAAGAAGTTTTTTATCCATTATTTTTATAGGTAAACAGAGAATTGTTCTTTTAATGTACCCTGAGCTTCCATAAGCAACTCACACACATCACGTACTGCACCATGACCACCCTTATGTTCAGTAATCCAATCAGCTTGTTGTTTAACAAGTTTATGAGCATCGGCAACCGCAATAGAGAGTCCTACTTTTCTCATAACAGGTAAATCGACTAAATCATCTCCTACATAAGCAATTTGATTACTTTTTAATTGTAATTGTTGACAAATTTTTTCAAAGGTTTGTGCTTTATTATGTTGCCCTTGAAAGACCAGATCAATTTTTAAATTTTGCATGCGATGAGTGACAACCTCTGAGGTTCTTGCAGTAATCACAGCAAGAGGAATCCCTGAACGTTGTAACATAATGATACCAAGCCCATCTCGTGAATGAAAAGCTTTATATTCTAGACCATTATCACCAAAGAAAAGACCACCATCCGTCATAACACCATCAACATCACAGATTAATAATTTAATTTTACGTGCTTTTTTATGCACTTTTTTACGCATCTTTTTATGTGCTTTTGCAAGGATTTCTTGTTTCATCGTTTAACTCTTTTATCATATTTTTGTTTGTAAATGTTCGCTAAAACCCTTCATCTTCAAAATTTTTATCATTCAAATCTTCAATAGTAACAGTAGGTGAGCCAATTTTATCTTCTCGCCATTGATAATAGCCTTCTCGAGTAAAAATATAAGGATCAAATGAGCGATCAATAACCTCTTTTGTCGTAAATAATTCAGAACGTATTTCAACAGCTTGTGCAGAAGCAAGAGCAATAATAGCGGAAGTTGATGATAGTAAACTGGCTGGGTGTACGAGAAAATCAACAATTAAGGCGGGAGCATCACGTAAACTACTAGGACCAAAAAAGGGTAAAACAATATAAGGGCCTGAAGCAACCCCCCAATGTCCAAGAGTATCTGCAAAGCCTTTCTCATGCTTGGGTAATCCCATCGGTGTTGCCACATCAATAAGACCAAAAACACCAAAAACGGTATTAAACGAAAGGCGTAAAGTATCGGATGTAAAATGTTCAATATTAAACTGTAAAATATCATTGAAGATAACAATGAAATCATTTAAGTTACTAAAAAAATTATGGGTACCTGTTTGTATAGGACGTGGTAATTTTTGAAAGCCTTGAGCAGCAGGTTTTAAAATAGCCTTATCAAATACATCATTGAAGGCATAAATATGACGATTGGCTTTTTCGAGTGGATCGTTGACATCGCCATCTATTGTTGTGGTGGCACATCCTGTGAATAGCAGATTAACAATGATCAAAAGGATCATCTGAAAAAATTTTGAATTGATAACAGTCATATTAAATAATTAAAAACCACGTTTATTACAAATAGTATTTTTAGCATAGGTAAAATTAAACCTGTACATGATAAACAAAATGACTTGTTAAATACAGTAATATATTGTTATTTATAATGCTTTATCAATATTGTAGGTTAGGGAAAAGCAGAAGGGGGATAGCCTATTTTGATCAATTTTTTTTGATTAAATAGGCTATTTAGATTAATTTTTAGCCTAATTCACCTGGGTAGTCTGCAATACCTGGATTTTTGCTGACCCCTAGTAATTTAGGGTGATTGATTTTGGGTAAATGTAAGATATTATCTTTACCACGTTGGCTTATAATATAATCATGCACCACATCCCACATTAAGCGACCATCAGGTGTACGATTCACCGAAGCCCAACCTGCGACCTTATACATTTTTTCAGCTTCAATCAATTTGCCATTATCCAGACGAGCATTGGTAATACGCTTATAAATAGGCTTATCAGGATCAATGGTGTAATCCAAACCACCGACACGTACCATATCACCACCTGATTGAAGATAAGGATCAGGATCAAATAGGTTATCAGCCACTCCTTCAAGAATTTTTAATAGGTCTTCACCTTTCATCTCAGACACATAGGTTTCACCATACGTCATGGCACATTGAGTCATGACATCTTCCATGGTGATCCAGTCACCTTTTAAGGTAGTGGTTCCCCAACGTACGCCTGCTGACATCGCTACATCGGCTTTGTACTCATGTCTTAAAGCATTACAAAGCACCTGATCCCAAGTTCCCATAAAGTTACCACGACGATATAATAAGCGATCAGCAATGGCAAGTTTTTCGGTTAATATTTCTTCATACGTTTTTCCGACACGATCTTTATTAAAGAAAAACTTACTGGCACGACTTTCTATGATCGTGTCATCATATTTAGTCTGACGCATCTGAGCAATAAAGGCTGCCATTTCTTTATCAGCAGGTAGCCAATCGGTAATAATAGGCAACATCTGGTAATTTAACCCTTTCAGCTTGCCTGCTTGAATATCAAAATCCATCACACCAATATATTTACCATTAGAACCTGCATTAGTGACCAGACACGTACCACCTTCTACATTTTTGACTTCAACAGGCTTGGGCATACCATCATGAGTATGACCACCAAAGACTGCATTTAAACCGGGTACATTTTGTGCCATTTTAATATCCACATCCATACCATTATGAGACAGTAGAACAATAGCAGCAGGATTTTCGTCCGCACGTATTTGTGCAACCAGCTCAATCATATCATCTTCACGTAAGCCAAATGACCAGTCAGGGAAAAACTCCTGTGGATTAGCATTGGCGGTACGAGGAAAGGCTTGACCAATAATACAAATACGTGCGCCATTGACTTCTTTTATGACATAAGGGCGGAAGGCATGACCTGAGTCTTCATCATAGAGACCACTGCCATCAAAACGTTCGACCATTGTAGGGTATTCATCACCCATCAAAGCATCTTCTTTAACACGCACGTTTTGACCGATAAAATCGCCTTTAAATAAGGCAACATTGCTCAGTACTTCTTCTTCTTTGTAGGTAAATTCCCAGTGACCGACCATGACATCAACACCAAGAATATTTGAGGCTTCAACCATATCAACACCACGAGTCCATAATGACGTGCCTGAACCCTGCCATAAATCACCACCATCAATGGTCAGTGTATTCTTTTTACCACCTGCTTGTTGGCGTAATTGTTTTAATAAGGTATTGATATGAGCAAAGCCACCTGTCTTACCATAAATTTTGGCCACATTTTCAAAGTTGAGGTAAGTATAAGCATACGCTTCAGGTGAATTTTCTTTCAAGCCCATTTTTTTGAGTAATTTTGTCCCTACAACATGTGGCGGACGACCATAGGCATCACCGACCCCTAAATTTACATTGGGTTCACGAAAATAAACAGGGTTTAGCTGACCATGTACATCGGTAATATGTAGAATGCGAGCATTACCTTTCATAGGAACACTGTAAAAATCTTTTGCTTGAGGTTTGTTATCTGTTGATTGACCAATAGCATTGAGTGGAAAAAGTGCTGGAATACTCGTTGCTGTACCTGCAACTCCCATTGCTTTTACAAAATTACGTCTGGAAACTGTCATTTTTGCTCTCTTTATTATTCTTTATTTTTTAATATTTTTAGAAAATTATCATTCTACGTTATTATCAGTGAAAATCATTCTCATTAAAACAGAGGGAAATAATATTGGCTATGATGGTTTACCATAATATCATTAATAATAAACCTAGATTTTTATCGTATTCTGATAGACAATTTAAGTGGATGTGACTATCAGTAAAATTATTCATTTAATGATCATAAACCTGCATAATGTCTGCTAATTCTTTAATAATATTGTCTTGTTCAGGCTTTGAAATATGTTCTAATTCATTCATTATTGTACCTTGTTGATACAATCTTATCGTTTCATAAACATAATTACAGCCTTTGGCACAAATCATTTCAATAAGTTCATCATTTGGCATTGGAGCGTCCTGTTGAGTATTTATATCACCACCAAACCAAAAAGACATACCTTTACTGAGAAATTCTTGATAAGGTAAATAATGTGATCCGTCACAAGAAAAATTAAGACTGATCATACCGTTCACAATATTAATCGATCCAGCACGTAAATAAATCGTATCATCTGCAAAGCGTAATTGTCTAAAATAATCAAATATTTTAGTAATATCTTCTTTAGGAACAGTGGCTAATTTTGAATAAGGATGACGTGGATAAGCCAAACAAATATCGGGGTCATTAAGTTCATTCATACTCAGTAAGCGGTAATTATAAGGATCATCAAAGAGCCAAATAGTGGTTCGGCTACTGGAAAAATGAAACTTTCCATGAAAAATACCATGTTCACAAATTAAAGCTTGCATTAAAGCAAAGATATTATCAAGGTTATTATCCATCTCACTTTGCTGACGTTGCTGAGAAAATAAAGCACTACGAATAGCAGGATCACCCTTTATTTGTTGCCATTGGTTACTTTCTTTATACAGTTGATTACTACCAGGTAATTCACGTAAATCATAATCAACGCCTAAAAATCCAATTAGGTGATTGTCTGTGTCTTTAATACTATGAATGGCCGTAACAGAGGGGCGTTTATTATGTTTGCTAATATAGGCTTCTGATAATGAAAAATCATATTGGCTCACATCATATTGCATATAGGGTCGTTTAGAGCGATCTCGTCCTAAACTTTGTTGACCATTTACATCATGAGAATTTGAATCACGAGAAAGAGTATGAGTCAGTTGTATACCGTGTTTATCCATGACATATAAATATTTACAATATTGAAAGACGGGGAAGGCATATTGTAAATGGCTTTCTAATTGTTCAATATTGTCCATATCAGGAGAGAGTTTATAAACCAGCTCTGATATAGGGGTTTGTAATAAATCAACCAAAATATTACGTTGTGTTGCAATTGTTTTCTGTAAAATTGTTCTCATTATTCAAGCTTTAACGTTGTTGCGCATGTTGTATCGTATTTGAAGCATCCCAAATACGATAACGGACTTCATAACCTTCTGGTGTATAAATAACAATAGGAGAACGGCTATTGTATCGACGTAAAGGCTCTTGACCAGAAGCAATATGGATAAATTTTTCTGTTTTTTCTTTATGACAGGCCATTAAAGTACTGGGACCATTTTGAATATTAGAGACTTCAATGTATGTATACCCCCATCCTTTAAGCGTTACATTTTCAATTTTTCCTCTCAGTGAGTGCTTATTACAATCTACTATCATGATTTTACCAATAAGCAACTCTATTTTATGATGATAATCATTATCTGTTTTAGGCACTTCTATGACATGACGAATAAAACCCTCTTTTGCCTGAGGAAACATCTGAATAGTCTCTTTTTCTGTCGATTCAGCATGAGTTGATGAAGCAGTGATCATTATTGTTAATACCAATATTATTTTGTGAAGCATATAAAAATCCTATGTTTATTTAATCTACTTTATTGAGACTTTGATATAGTCAGTATGCCTGAATATATCATTTTTGAAATTTACTGCTTTTATTTTCTCAAAGAGAAATAACCACTACTGTAGGCTTTATTCCACAAGAGTTTGGATCATCAATACAGGCCTGTTGTCCTTCTTCGTATGTGGCGATTCCACAAGAACTTGGATCATTAATACAGGCTTGTTGTCCTTCTTCGTATGAGGAAATTCCACATGAACTTGGATCATCAATACAGGCTTGTTGTCCTTCTTCGTATGTGGCGATTCCACAAGAGCTTGGATCATCAATACAGGCTTGTTGTCCTTCTTCGTATGAGGACATTCCACATGAACTTGGATCATCAATACAGGACTGAGAACCATCATTAAAACCATTTTGATAAACAGTACTACCACAAGAATCAGGATTATCGGTACATATTTGTCCATCATTCAAACCATCTTGATAAGTAAGATAGTCTGGTAATACTGGAGTTTCTCCAATTGAAGGAGAATAAAGTGTTATTGATCCTGTCTCTGTTTCTGACACCATAAGGTAATACTTTCCAGCAGGTAACGTTTTTGCTGTTGAATCGACATAACGATCTGAAAAAACTTGAAGCATATTTTCATCATAAATATTTATCTGATAAATAGCGTTACTGGATGAATCTGAACCACTCATTAAAAAATTGCCATAGGTCATCATTTCAAAGTAATAAATATTCGTGGTGGTTTCAGTTAAAAAAGGTAGAGCAACGCCATTTTCTGGTAAGTAAGGGTTAGTCATAGAACCTTTAACAGGATCAGTATAAGGAGGACCTTCTAAATATTTTGAATAGACACTAAAAGTACCTATTTGAGTTTCTGATATATTAACAAAATAGCGACCTGTATTTAAACGAACAGATGCTGAATTAAGATCGGAACCTGCGAACACTTCAGTCATATTTTCATCATAAATATTAATTTGATAAATTGGCGCACCTGATACATCAGAACCAAATATGGCAACATTAGTATCATAACCTAAGGTAAAAAAATACCAGTTTTCATTTGTATTTGTTGTAAAGCTCATTGGCTTTGCACTAATAATTTCTTCGGGATCGGAAAGACCATTAGCCTTTGCTTGAGAGGTAAATATTGATATTTGAGCAATTAAGATAAATACCATTAAAAAAAATTGTTTTTTCATAGGAAATTCCTTTAAGTATAAAAATTTTGGTTTTGGCTTTATATAAGAGTTGTGGTACAACAATATTGGTCTCAATTCCAATATAAAATGATAGTGGTTGAGAATAATTGACTACTATATCCTTATTTGTATTATTTTTAAATATTTTTAATCGCTCACTATGCTTTTATTCAAAAAGTTAATCAATCAATTTGAGTAAAAGTGCCATACACATTAATTCAGACAGTGTTGATGCTTGCATTTTATCCATAACTTTTGCACGATGTGCTTCGACAGTGGATTGACTAATGTGCATGTCTATGGCAATTATTTTGTTACGTTTGCCTTCAATGACATATTGTAAAACTTCTTTTTCTCTTGGTGTGAGGGCGTTGTAACATGTTAATACATCACTAAAACGAGAAAATTCACCTCTTTGTTTGGCATCAAGGGCAATGGCACGATGTACATTATCCAACATGGATTGATTGTTAAAAGGTTTTTCAATAAAATCAATTGCTCCAGCAGTCACTGCTCTGACTGCCATAGGTACATCACCATGACCTGTAATTACAATAATGGGCGGATGAGTGATTTCGGCACTTAAACGTGCTTGTAAATCAAGCCCACTCATACCTGGCATACGTACATCAAGTATTAAACAACCAGATTGTGTGGGTTCAAATTGTTCTAAATAGTCTTGTGCGGAAGAAAAAGTGATGGCTTGCAAACCCACGGACTCCATTAAAAGTGTCAAAGCACTGCGAACCTGTTGATCATCATCCACAATAAAAACTCTAGGGGTGTTATTCATGACTTATCTACTCTAATTAGGTAATTTAATGATACTAGTTTACTAAATTTTTTGCGGCAACGTTATTATCAATATCATTTAATTGGCTGATGATAGGTAAGGCAAAACGAAAGACTGTACCTTGTTCACTACTAGAATGAAGATATAAATTTCCTTGATGTGCTTCAATAATCCCTTGGCTAATTGATAAACCTAGGCCAAGTCCACTTTCTTTACTCGTGATAAAGGGATCAAATAAACCCTCTTTAATCGTATTATCTATACCTGTACCATTATCTGCTACCGATACAATCACTGCATTATCACCAGCAACTTCAGTGGTTATGGTGAGTATTTTAGTTTGTTTTTCAATAAGATGTAATGCTTCAATGGCATTTTTTAATAAATTTAATAAGACTTGTTCTATCTGAGTCGGCTGAACAAGGACTTTAGGAATATTTTTATCTAAATTTCTAATCACTTTTATGGTGGATTTGCGTATTTCTGCTTTTACAAAGAGCAGTGTGTCATTGATTAATTCATTGACATTAATAATTGAACGTTCAAGAGGATCTTTGCGAATAAACTGACGCAATTGTTTGATGATTTCACCTGAATGCTGTGCTTGTGAACCAATAATATCTAATATATCAATCAGCCGTTCTTTTTTCATATCACCTGCTTCAAGCATTTGGATACAGGCAAATGAATTGGTGGCAATTGCTGTGAGTGGTTGATTCAGTTCGTGAGCAATACCTGATGCCATTTCTCCCATGGTATTGAGACGTGCAATATGAGCAATTTCAGTTTGATGACGACGTTTTTCTTCATCGGCTAATTTTCGTTCACTAATATCTCGATAAACAACGACACTGCCCATAATATCACCTTTATGATCAATCATAGGCGTGCTACTGTATTCTACAGGAAAACTCTGTCCATCTTTTTTCCAAAAAATATCATCGTCTATATAACGGGGTTGTTTATCTTTAAAGGTGAGATAGACTGGGCATTCTTCTAGTTCATGTTTTGAGCCATCTTCATGCGTATGATGTAATAAATCATGTTGATTATTGCTTTGAAAGTCATCAATTTCCCAGCCTGTATTGCGCTTCATAGAACGGTTCATAAAAATACAGTTACCCATTGTATCGACACCATAAATACCATCACACACTGAATTAAGTATTAAATCATGTCGATATTCCAAGGATATTTTTGATTTTTTAAGCTTTGTATTTAAACGTATAATCCAAGTACTCATGATGCCCATAATTAAAATAAACAATAAAATAGCGGTAATGCCTTGCCAATATTGTTTGATGGCATCCACCAAGGTAAAACGTCCATATCTTTCATAAGGGACTAGATTAAGTTCTTTAAAAAGTTCATGTACAGGCTGGTAACTTAAAGGGACTGTCCAGCTAATATAATTATGATCAGTATGGCTGAGGCTATTCATTTTTAATAACGCCAGTGCGACTAATTGTGCCAGTTCATTGGATGTATGTTTGAGTTTACTAAAAGGCCATTCAGGATAGAGAGATGTGCTGTGTAAAAAAGGAAAACCATCATTATTAATAGGAGCAATAATTCTAAACTCATCGAGTCGAATGTCTCCTTTTTGAGCCATTGTTTCTAAAATACCTGTTCTAACCGTACCCACATCTGAATGACCCTTTTTAATCGCCATAACGACTTCATCATGTGTCCCAGCAAAGGACAAAGATAAAAAATCTCTATCGGGATTAAGACCCTCCTTTTTTATTTCACGCCATGCCATTTGAAAGCCACCTAATGAGCTTTTATCAACGGCTAAAAAGTGTTTACCACTGAGACTTTTTATATCAACAATATCTTGGCGATCTTTGCGTGCAAAAATAACACCGCTAAAAATATTTAAGGGAATATCATCAATACGATTATTTAATGTAACAATGCGTGATATTTGGTGGCGTACTTCCATATTGACATAAATACCTGAATTGGCAAGTAAAAAATCAATTTTTGAATGTTTGACAGCGGCTTCTATTTCAGAAAAATTTAAAGGAATAATAGTAAAATGATAAGCATCCAAAGAGTCAGAAAGATAGTCTGCAACAGATGACCAGTTATTCTTTGTGATCTCATAACCACGATGACTTAATACACCAATATTAATTTCTTTATTGTTTTCAGAAAAACTGTTTGAAATAGTGAATAAACTACTTAATATCAGTAAAATAGACCAATATTTCATACGCTGTGCTGTTAATCCTATTAAGTTCATGATTGACTATTTTTCAAAATTATCCATTTGACTGGCTAGAGCAGACCAATTTAACTCGCGCATTACTTTTGCCATTTTGTGCATGACACCGCCTTTAATCATTTTACGTCGTTCTGTTTTATTTTTTATTTTATAAAAAGGCAACATAATAAACCACGCATCATCCTGATATTTTTTTAGGGGTGTTAACACATCTTGACGGCGAGTATAATAAGCATCTTCACCCTTATGACAGGGTGTATTAAAGACATTAAAACTACGACATGCCATTGGTCTAACAGCATGAATAGAACAACTATTTTCAATTAAAAAGGGACAGGATTGAAGTGTGTCTAAATGGTGTAATTGTGCCTTTAACATATTACGCAATTCACCTGAAAGTACTTCAGTAGCATACCAATACATACCCATTAATTCCAATGGATAAACAGGAATGGTTTCATGAGATTCGCAACAAGTCGCACAACCACGAGCACAGGCTAATTTTTTTCCTTGTTTTTCTTCTCGATTAATTGATTCACTAATGCCTTGATCAGTGATTAAATAGGCATCCATTAAAAGAGTCAACCAAGGTAAGCGTTGCTCAAATTCGGTAAAATCAATACGTTGTGGTGCTGGATAGGCTGATATTTGAGAAGAATTATTATTACTGTTTTGTTGCTTCATAGTGGTATTTTGCATTCTTTAAAGTGTAAGTAAAACTGTATTTTACCCCAGAGTAATATGAATCGCGAATTTGAAAAAAGGGAGCTGTAGTGTTGAATGTTAATATTCAAAGGTATTGAATAAAAATATTAATGGCAATTTCAAACAAAATTTTACTTTTTTATGAATTCATAATTTTAAATGTGTTCCAATATGAGCAATATGAATACAGCCATTTTTTATATCTGGGAAAAAATGGAGTCGAAAACCATTTATCAGTTTGATATGATTTTCAAAAAATTCCTCTTTTCCATCTGTGGTATAAAACATTCTTTCTTGTCGTTTTTTTCGATCATTTTTAACAGAAGGAGATTCCCCACTTACTTTATAAGGCAACCCATGATCTCTTAACTGTTGATGAGAATATCCCTTAATCTGTTTTTTTACCATCTTTTCAGCATAAGTATTTAAAAAGATAAGACATTCTTTGATTTGATCAAGAATAGCTACTCTATGACTCCATTTTTGAAGTTGTGTAGGACATTTTCCACAAAATTTTAAGTGTGGATAAGCGGTTTTACATTGTCTCCAAAGATCTTTTCCATTGTTTATATTTTTATCTCGCTCTTGAATAAGAGTGG
>JAGLFC010000157.1 GCA_023144715.1 Gammaproteobacteria bacterium
GTTGTTACCTGACAATCAATTAAAGCATAGTTACTTTTTTTTAATTCGTCCAGTAAATAAACAAAAGCAACCTTGGACGCATTACTTTGATGAGCGAACATGGATTCCCCAAAAAAGACCTTGCCTAAGGCAATACCATACAAACCGCCCACTAATTGCCCATCAAGCCAACATTCAGAACTATGAGCAATGCCTTGTTGATGCAATTGAAGATAAGCCTGTTGCATGTCATCTGTAATCCATGTACCATCCTGATCAATACGGGGTGTGTCTGCACAGGCTTGTATTACCTGATCAAATGCTTGATCAATTGTGGTGGTAAAGCGTTGTTGTTTAATTAATTTTTTTAAACTTTTAGAAATATGTAATTTTTCTGGAAAAAGGACAAAACGAGGATTAGGACTCCACCATAAAATGGGTTGTTCAGGATTATACCAAGGAAATATACCTTCTTGATAAGCCTTAATAATACGTTTGGGTGATAAATCACCTCCAATAGCCAATAATCCATCAGGATCGCTTAATGCTTTACTAGGATGAGGAAATTGATGATTATCAGCCTCAAGCCATATAGGCTGTTTCATAATAAGTCTCTTTTTTAATTGTGGTATTATAAAGCGTAAAGAGAAAACATGCTTGCTATAGCATGGAAAATCAAGATGCTTTAAAATCAATTTTCCTATCGTTATGTTATTGAGTCACTATGTCTGATTTTACAATAAAAAACCTTAATTTATCTTCTATTTCAGAGAATTTTAGTCATACCTTTCATTTTTCTATTAAAGCAGGGGAGTGTTTGGGTATTACAGGGCCATCAGGTATTGGTAAATCAGTCTTATTAAAGGCACTGGCCGATATGTTGCCACATCAGGGTCAATTAATATTGGGTGATATTGAGGCACACACCCTTTCAGCACCACAATGGCGAAAAAAAGTCACATTATTACCTGCCGAAAGCCAATGGTGGTGTGATACAGTCGGTGAACATTTTCACCGTTTTGATGATACATTATTTGCTCAATTGGGTTTTACAAAAGAGGTCATGAATTGGCAAATCAACCATTTATCCAGTGGCGAAAAGCAAAGATTAGCCTGTATTCGTTTATTAATGAATGAACCAGAAGTATTATTACTGGATGAACCCACGGCCAACTTAGACAAAACGAATCAAGAAAAATTAGAGCATATTATTACTGAGTATCAACACAAACACTCCGCACCCATCATTTGGATCAGTCATGATAATGAGCAATTAGAACGTGTATGCCAACACTTATTAATACTCAATAAAGACGAATATAAAGTAATATCTTTAAAAAAGGCAGCATTATGATACACCTGACCGCTTGGGATTTGGTGATTGCTTCGACAATGATTATGTTGTTGGCAATAACCAGTCTTTGGCTACAATTAAATATTACTCGGCAATTATTGATTGCCACTGTACGAAACGTTGTGCAATTATTATTAATTGGCTATCTTCTAAAAATTATATTTAATAGTGATAATTTATTTTTATTAAGTGGTATTGTCACTATAATGCTTTTAGTGGCAGGTTATGAAATTAATTCTCGACAAAAATATCCATTAAAATCATGGATTGGCATTAAAATAGGGACGATTTCCTTATTTTTATCCTCCTTTGCGATGACTTTATTAGTCTTAATGGTCATTATTGCACCCACTCCTTGGTATTCGCCACAATATGCCATTCCGTTATTAGGTATGTTATTAGGCAATACCATGAACGGTATTTCTTTAGGTATGGATAAGCTCAATCAAAGTGTCTATCAACAACAAGCAGTCATAGAGCAACGTTTAATGTTAGGACACACTTATCAAGAAGCTATTCATGATATTCGCAGTGAAAGCATTCGTACAGGAATGATCCCCATTATTAACTCAATGGCAATTGCGGGAATTGTGAGCTTACCCGGTATGATGACAGGGCAAATTTTATCGGGAACGCCCCCTGTAGAAGCCGTTAAATATCAGATATTAATATTTTTTCTGATTGCTGCTGGGACTGGTTTTGGCATTATGTTAGCAGTTTGGATGATTGCCAAACGTTTATTTGATGATCGCCAACGTTTAGATTTAACTATTTTAACCAAAAAGTAAACTTTAAAAAGGAAACATTTTGCTGGGTGAGGGCATACGGGTATTTTGGTTAATTCCAATTAGACTTCTATTAAGATTTTTTATTTGTTTGTTAATGGTATTAAGATTATAGTTTAAATGATTAATATTTTTGTTCACACCACTCATATCGCTTTGCATAAGTTGAACAGACTTTGCAATAATGGATAAGACTTCTGTTGATTGAGTGACTGGGATCATAGGAGCGTTTAATGATGAATCCGTGAGTGATTGAATATAAAGATTCATTGTATTTATCCCTTTATTCATATTATTAAGACTGATTTGTGTTTGTTCCATATTACGATTCATAGAGGCGACATTACTGGCGACAACTTGCATAGAACGGTTCATACCTTCTGCATTTTGTTTTAATGACCAAGCAATAAACACTAAGCTGATACAAAGTAATACCATTGCTATGGATCCAAAAAGTATTATTTTAGAAGTTTTACGATTCATTTGGTGATTTAATTCTTCCTGAGCATTAACCGTTTTATCAAACTGCACTAAAATAGTTTCAATCATTGTCATAATTTCTTTTTGTTCATTTTTTTCAGTCATCATTTTTTCTTTATCACACCATTTTTTAAGTCAATCTTGGAAAATATTCTTTAACATATACAGTCATTATATAACTTTTTATTATCATAAAGCTTGGTTAAATCGGTGGCTTTGTTTGGGGAGGAGTCTTGCCTAGATGTTGTTTAATGCGTTCTTTCTCTGCTGCCTCAACTGCTGTAAGATATTGTTCACGATTCATCATTGAAGAAGCGGCATCACGAAAACGTTCACCTTCACGTTCGCCATTAAGATAAGCCATATGAAACCAAATAAAAGCGTGATGGTAGTTTTTATCAGTACCTAGTCCATAAAGATACATACTGCCTAATTTACCATAAGCACGTCCATCACCTTGTTGTGTCGCATTATAGAACTCAGTAAAAGCAGTCTTTCTATCACCTTTAGCATTAGCCTTTTCACCATCAATATAATCAGCATGGGCAAAATTATCACTTATTAAAAAAAGTATTAGGCAACAAATAGCCAAAGGAATGATAGTGGTGAATTTTATAGAAGATAGATACACAATAATGAGCCTATTATTTAAGAGGTAAGAGTACGCATTATATACTATAAATTCTTATGAGAGAAAAGAGGGATATTTTAGATGGGTGAATATAGAAATTAAATGCTTATTTAAGTGTGGAGATTCTAAAAAGAGGATAATTATATCCTCCTTTTAGAAGAGTTATTTACTCCATAGGATCCGCACCAAGTGTGCCGACCAAATCATCAAGATACGCTTGACGGGACACTTGTTCTAATTTTTCTTGAGCAATGTTTAACTGCTTAGAAATCTTCAAACGTTTGGCTTCTTCAGAATGGCTATCTTTACTCAAATAACTTTCTAAATAATCAATATGACCTTGCCATAATGCCATTTCACGTGCCTGTTTTACTTCAAGACGTTTGTGATACCAGTCAGATTTTAATAATGTTTCTTTGGTAAACATCTCACGGAACTTAGGATTATGAGCATCCATACCATTATATTCACCCGTTGCCATTATATACAATAAAGCCTTCAGTGGTGGGCAGGCTTGTTCAACAGAACCGTCATCAAGATAGTTTTGTGCCACTTTTTGTTGTGCTTCAACAATATTATTGATGCCATCAACAAAATCGTCCATATTTTGTTTTTCTGGGCATAAAATATTTTCATCAAATACCGCAGAAGGATTATCAAAAATCTTACCGAAAAAGCCATGCACAAATAAGCTGGTAATGCGATAACCTAGACGGCTGGCTAACACTGTTTTACCATCATGATCAAAGTCTTCTAACTTTTCTAATTGACCTTTTTCAATAAGATATTTAGGTCGTCTTTTTTCAGGTTTTAATTGAGCCCAAATTTCAGGCACAATCAAACTAATATCATGGTTTACTTTAGTATGTGGTCCGACATAACCTGCGGCACTACTAAAACCAGAATAATCCGTCAAAATATAAGACACTAAGGCATTATTAACATCAGCAGTAGGAAGCAAGGCATTAAACGGTCCTTTTGTTAAAGCACCTTCAGAACCTGCTCCTGTTGTTGAGGGTGATTTACCTGTTAGACTACAGATAAAGTCCATAAATAATTCAGGTAATTCCTGATAATGAATCGGATTATAGACGGCTAAAGAACGTATACCTGCTTCAGCATCAGGTGGATTATTTCGACGACCTGTTAAAACAGAATCTACAGGGAAACAAATAGCTTCGTCCATCGGGGCACGACGGTGCATACGTGCACTAATTTCTGCTAAATATTTTTTGATAGGGTTTGCTAAATCAGATCGTAATTGCAAATATCTTGGATTTTTACTCGGTGCACCATCCACCATCAATGGATGAGCAGAAGAAACGGCTGTTTCACCATTAGCCAAACTTTTTAATAATAAATTACGCATAGGAGGCGTATATTTATCAAATTCGACTTGATCTTCTTTAAGTTCTTGTAAATCTTCTGGACTCAAAGGTTGATAGTTAGCAAAAAAGTTACCCGGCATTGCCATTTCGAGTTCACTTTGTTTATCAAATCCTTTGATAATCGCATCATCAGGGCGTTGGAATAAACGAGATTCACAGTTTTCTACTAATTTAATACATTCATGCTTATTTTTAGCAGGCATATTAATCAGTTTTTTAGCAGGTACAACCACAGAGACACTGATATCATCTTCCATTTGTAACTTTTCTGCAACCACATAGTCTTGACGCATCTTATAAATCCGCCATGCACCATCTTGATCAAAACCAACGCGTAAATAAGACATAATGAGTTGTCTGTCATTAAATTTTACTTCGTGTCCTTGTGCACCATCGACTTGATCAACGGTAAAGTGTTTTTTCCAGTCACTGCCCCATGAAGGACGGTAAAAGCGTTTGATTACAAAGGCAAAGGCTTTGGTTGACTCAGGGATGCTACTTAACCATTTATTATATTCAGGCGTGAATTTTTCATCAGAAGGGGTCAGCATTTTAATCATAGAACCCAAGCTTCTTTCCATACTTAATGGGGAACGAGGCAAGACTTCATTATAATCAGGTGCAAATTCTTCAATATAACGATGAGAATAATCATAATTCATGATTTCATCGAGTTTTTTCATAGCTTTATCAAGCTTATTAACAAACAAGGGGCCAAAAATTACGGCATCATCAATAGACTTTGAAATTTCTGACTTGCCACCCCCTGATACGGTACAAGGTTTATGGCAAAATGTTCCCTCAGCATCCGTACCAACAATACGCCAACTAGGGGCTTTAGGATGCTTTTCCATGGCGATTCTATAGCCACTTGGGTGCATATAAATTTTACCGGGCTTGAGCTTAATCATCTGTTGTTTGCCATTATGAGTCCAAGTCACTTCTTGCTCATTCAGATCCATTTTTAAATGGGTTTCTGGTACATAGATGATTTCAGGGAAGTTTTTATCAATACCATGACCTTCTTCTTGAAGATCCATGATTTCGCCATAGTTTTCAACCATGTCAGAAAATTTATAATCGGTATTTTTAGTACGAGTATCTCGACCAAACTCTTCACCATGATTGTGACGAGGAAAGGCTAAAGCACCCCCTGAGTGTTCTTCTTCCGCTAAACCAAATAAGTTAGTTGAAAAACTGATTTGTGTTTTCACTTCTTTCTTACAATAACCAAAATAGTTATCAGCAAGAATAGTGACAATGACCCCTCTTTTATCACGCCCAGTGATTTTAAAAGGTTGACCATTATTGTAGAGTTCATCCACATTTTCCCAGTACATGCCATCATGTTTCTGGCGTTCGGTTGCATCATCTATATGAGGCAAACCCAAATCCTTTTTCTTCATACGAACTAAATGAGGAGCAAGAATGACACAACCTGTATGACCGACCCAATGAAGAATATCCAGTCCAGCATCATTTTCAGATAAATTAGGATTACCTGCATTACCAAAAATACTTTCTACAAAATCAAGATTACTGGTCAGTGACCCCGGTGCAAAAAAGCGGATTTCCATAGTCTTTTGTTCTTCAATCCCAGGGATGGCTGGGCAAACAAGAGGACGTAATAATAATGAAGCAAAACTGTATGCGGGTTCTTCTTGATCCGCAGTAAAAGGAAGCAACATAAGTTCTTCAGGTGGGTTTAATGCTTCGCTTAATAAGTTTGCATAGGCAATTTTAGGGACTTCTTTTTTATCACCTGGAACAGGTAAGCCACCTTCAGCAACATGGAAAGAACCTGCTGTAGTACGTCGATCACGAGAGGTATTATGTAATACTCCCTGACTGACGCGGAAGCTTTTTACAAATTCAGATTCAAAATAATCACCTTCAGCAGGTAGGGAAAGTTCACGTGCCACGCCATGACGATCTAATACTAAGGTATTAGAGGGTAATAGAGGCTTTTTATCACTCCCACTGTCTTCTAAATAACTATCCAAGAAATCTTGAATACGTTGATCAGCAGGGCAGAGGTGTTCAGATAATAAACGCGATTTTTCACGATAGCTTTCTAATAAATCATCAGCGATGGAGAAAAAATCATTATCGCAGTCTTTCGCCTTACAGGCAGGAAGACCTGAGGAGTGCAATTTCAGATTAATATATAGTTGCAGACGTTTTTTTTCTTCTTCTGCTATAAATGTATTATTACTGGTGTGTAAACCTAATGATTTTGTTAAATCCATATTTCAGTATACCTTTTTACATCGTTATTTGACCTTGCAATGGTATAAAAATAATTGCTTCGTCAAGAGTGTATCATTTTCAAAAGGAGTCAATTTACCAGATTTATTACCATTATTAAATGAATAGAAGTATATTATTATATTCTAAATAAACAATTTTTAATTAAAATATAATTATTTAGTCTTTTAATATCAATGTCATATATCATTTTATTAAAAGTAAAATTATCTTTTGAATAAAGGTATTTTTTTAGTAAAAGGGGGTTTATATAAACTATTGGGTAAGACAATACACTCTTTATAATATGAATCACTAAAAATAAATGATTTATTTTATTGATCTGGATCAATAAAGAAGGTATTATAATAACCTACTAAATAACTCAAGTATTAATAAAGGTGTCGAAAATGAGAAGAAGCGTGATGGTTTTTGGTTGTACTATGGAAGACGGTTCACAAGTAACGTGTAATGATGAGGGTGTCGTTTCTGTACGAGTTCACCCCGATCATTCTGTGACAGTGACTAATTCAGATAACGATGAAACAATGGTGGATGGTAAATGGGTTGGTTATGTTCCTAGATTTAATTAGTCTAAAATCTCATGTTTAAAAATAGCAGACCTTTTATATTTATTTTGATATATTAAGGTCTATTATATTCATTCATAGCTAACAATCATTTTTTTAATATATTTATTGAAATTTTAAGTATAATAATACTGTATCTATTGTGGGTACATTTTTAAAAATTATATAAAATAATGGTGAGCATGGTGTGGATAGGCTTAGAAATGGCAATTATTGGAATGGGAACAGTCTTTGTATTTTTGACTGTATTAATCTTTCTGACACTGCTTATGTCAAAAATAGTAACCCATTTTGAAAAACAAAAAAATACATCATCCAATCAGCATCATAAAATAATTTCTGATCAACTCTTAACAAAAATTATTCATACCGCAATACAACAACATCGTGCCACTCAACAAGGATCATAATATGAATGATCATAAATTAGGCATTACAGAAGTCGTCCTCCGTGACGCACATCAATCACTATTAGCCACTCGTATGCGTATTGATGATATGCTCCCTATCGCTGAACAATTAGATAATATTGGTTATTGGTCGGTTGAATCATGGGGTGGGGCAACTTTTGATGCTTGTATTCGCTATCTGGGCGAAGATCCTTGGGAGCGTATTCGCAAAATTAAAGAAGTCATGCCTAATACCCCTCAACAAATGCTCTTTCGTGGGCAAAATATATTAGGCTATCGCCACTATGCGGATGATGTGGTTAAAAAATTTGTAGAACGTGCCAGTGTGAATGGTATTGATGTATTTCGTGTCTTTGATGCACTCAATGATCCACGTAATTTTGCTACAGCGATTCAGGCAGTGATCGATAATGGCAAACATGCACAAGCAGCAATGTCATATACGACTAGCCCTGTGCATACACTGGATCTTTGGTTAAACTTAGGTAAGCAACTACAAGATATGGGAGCGCATTCACTGTGTATTAAAGATATGGCAGGTTTGCTTCGACCTTATGATGCCTATCAATTGATTTCACGTCTTAAAAAAACAGTAGAGATTCCTATTCACTTGCACAGTCATGCGACGACAGGATTATCAACGGCAACTTTATTAAAAGCCATTGAAGCAGGGGTGGATAATGTGGACACCTCAATATCATCCATGAGTGCAACTTATGGGCATTCAGCCACTGAAACCATTGTGGCAATATTGGAAGGACAAGCAGGGGATACTGAACTGGATTTGATGCCCTTAGAATCTATTGCCTCTTATTTTCGTCAGGTACGCAAAAAATACCATCAATTTGAAGGTTCTCTAAAAGGTATTGATTCACGTATTTTAGTGGCTCAAGTACCCGGTGGGATGCTCACCAATATGGAAAATCAGCTCAAAGAACAAAATGCCAGTGATAGGATGGATCAAGTATTGGAGGAAATTCCTCGCGTACGACAAGATTTAGGCTATATTCCATTAGTGACCCCCACTTCGCAAATTGTGGGGACACAAGCAGTACTTAATGTACTTTCGGGTGAACGTTATAAAACAACGACTAAAGAAACAAAAGGCATTCTCAGTGGTGAATACGGTGCAACACCTGCACCACTTGACAGTGCATTACAACAAAAATTATTGGGTGATAATGCGACGATTATTACTTGTCGACCTGCGGATAATTTACCGCCAGAAATGGATCAATTAGAACAAGAATTACGTGATATTGCCAAAAATAAAGCCATCAAGTTAGCCGAACAACCTATTGATGATGTACTCACGTATGCCTTATTTGCACAAACAGGTGTAAACTTTTTACACAATCGAGATAATCCTGATGCCTTTGAGCCTAAACCTGAACTAAAATTGGATGCTGAACAGCAAAATAATATTTATACTGTAACGGTTGAAGGTCAGGATTATGTCGTGCAGGTCAATGAAGGCGGTGAGATTACGGAAGGCTCTTTATTAAGTCCATCCAGTAAAAAAGTGATGAGTAAAGAGATTTCTCATGATTCTAAACCCATTACCGCTCCTTTAAGCGGTCATATTTTTAAAATACTGGTGAGTGAGCAACAAGCTGTTCAAGCAGGTGATATCCTTATCATTCTTGAAGCCATGAAAATGGAAACAGAAATTCGTGTACCCAAAGATGGCATCATTACTCATTTGAATATAAATGTAGGTGATAAGATTAATGTGGGCGATACTTTATTAAGTATTGCGTATCAATAAAAGGTCTTATAAATAACATGGAACAATTAATTCGATTATGGGAAGGTTCGGGGCTTTATAATATGATGCCAGGGCAAGCATTGATGTTATTGATTGGCTTGCTATTATTGTATCTTGCGATTCAAAAAAAGTTTGAACCCTTGTTGTTAGTACCTATTGGCTTTGGTGCAATTTTAGCCAATATACCGATGGCAGGTCTGGCAGAATCAGGATCATATCAAGCTTTTTATAAGGCAATGACCTATGAATCTGCTGTGGTTAAGGATTATGTAAAAAGCAATGGTCTCACAGAAGAAGAAGCAAAAAAAATAAATTACACCATGCTCTCACCAGAGGTACAAAATGGCAAAAATAAAAAAACAGCACAATTAAGTCAAGCCATTCGTGCAACTTTAGGAAAAAGTTTACAAGTGTGTGAAACAGGATATTTATGTAAGGAGGCTTATCACCAGATTCAGCACAATGATGCACAAAAAGCCTTTGAATTGTCAGAAATTGCCAAACAAAATAGCTTTTCTGATGGTATTTTATACCTTTTTTATATCATTGGTTTAAGCAGTGGTGTTTTTCCTTTGCTCATCTTTATGGGTGTTGGAGCAATGACTGATTTTGGTCCTCTATTGGCAAACCCCAAAACTTTATTGTTAGGTGCGGCGGCTCAATTTGGTATTTTTTCAACGTTATTAGGTGCAATGGCGTTAGGCTTTGCAGGCAATGAATCGGCTGCCATTGCTATTATTGGTGGTGCGGATGGACCCACTGCTATTTATGTCACCAATAAATTAGCTCCTCATTTATTAGGTGCTGTGGCCGTGGCGGCTTATTCTTATATGGCATTAGTGCCTTTAATACAACCCCCTATTATGAGATTATTAACCACCGAGCAAGAACGCCAACGTGTCATGACACAATTACGCCCTGTCTCTCAGAGTGAAAAAATAATCTTTCCTATCTTATTATTAATGTTGGTGGGTTTGGTATTGCCTGAAGCAGCTCCTTTATTAGGCATGTTTTGTTTTGGGACGCTCATGCGTGAATGTGGTGTGGTTGAACGCCTGAGTGACACCACACAAAATTCACTGATTAATATGGTGACGATCTTTTTAGGACTGGCCGTGGGATCAAAACTTCAAGCCACAGAATTTTTACAATTTGATACCTTAAAAATTTTATTATTAGGTGTGGTTGCCTTTAGCATTGGTACAGCTTCAGGCGTGTTAATGGCAAAAATTATGCATAAATTTACCAAAGAAAATATCAATCCCTTGATTGGATCGGCAGGTGTATCGGCTGTGCCTATGGCGGCTCGTGTGTCTAATAAAGTAGGCTTAGAAGCGAATCCACAAAACTTTTTATTAATGCATGCGATGGGACCGAATGTGGCAGGTGTCATTGGTTCAGCAGTGGCGGCAGGTGTTTTGCTTAAATATTTTTCTGCTTGATATATCTATGATTCTGGTGATACCAGTCACTGAGCCTTAATAAGCATTTACTTATTCTATAGACACTTATTATTTTTGGAGTATGTTATGGAACAGCAGTTATCAGAAGGGCAGTCACGTCTCTCTCATTTTCCTGTATCATTTTTTTCTACAGTGATGGGAATGACGGGCTTTAGTATGGCATTAGCGAAGGCAGAATCTATTTATCATTTGGATGGGCGTGTCTCATTAGGAATTCTTGTGATCACAATGTTACTTTTTTTTGTATTGCTGGCTATTTATTCCTTGAAGTTGGTGACACAAAAAAATGCGGTGATCAAAGAGCTATACCATCCGATTAAAATTAGCTTTTTTCCCACCATTTCAATTAGCTTAATCTTACTTTCTATTGCAACCTTACATCTTAATATAGCACTTTCCAATATATTTTGGATAATGGGTACAAGTTTACATTTACTCTTTACTTTATATGTGATGAATGCTTGGATGAACCATGATCATTTTGATATTAAACATATAAATCCTGCTTGGTTTATCCCTATTGTCGGCAATATTCTTGTGCCTATTTCTGGGGTATCATTAGGTTATATTGAAATATCATGGTTTTTCTTTAGTATTGGTTTTGTACTATGGCCTGTAATATTAACCATTATTTATTATCGAATTTTTTTCCATCCTTCATTACCTGATAAGCTTATTCCTACTTTTTTTATATTAATTGCACCTCCTGCGGTGGGTTTTTTATCTTACTTACAACTCAATGGTGAGATCGATAATTTTGCAAGAATTTTATATTATTCAGCCTTATTTTTTACCTTATTAGTCTTTGTTCAATTTAAACGTTTTTCAAAATTGCAGTTCTTTTTATCTTGGTGGGCGTATTCATTTCCACTGGCTGCTATTAGTATTGCTACCATGGTCATGTATCAACGAACTGCTAATAATTTCTTTTCGGGATTGGGTATTGGACTATTAATATTATTAACCTTATTTATCAGTATGTTGATTATTAAAACCTCAAAAGCAATTATGGATAAAGAAATCTGTGTTGCTGAATAAATAGAAATCAGCGGTAAACAAACAGGTTTTATTAGCAATATATTAGAGGTATAATTTAATTTATTTTTAAAATAAATTAAATAGGTAAAAAAATGCAAGATTATCAACGTGCTTTTATTGAATTTGCCATAAAAAAAGGTGTGCTTAGATTTGGCGAATTTACACTCAAATCAGGACGCATTAGCCCTTATTTTTTTAATAGTGGTCTGTTTGATACAGGTGGATCTTTAGCAAAATTAGGGCGTTTTTATGCCAGTGCGTTGATCAATAGTCAAATTAAATTTGATATGCTTTTTGGTCCTGCTTATAAAGGAATTCCCTTAGCCGCTGCTTGTTCTATTGCTTTGTCTGATAAGCATGAACGAGATTTACCTTATAGTTTTAATCGTAAAGAAGCAAAAGACCATGGTGAAGGCGGTACGATTGTGGGTTCTGCTTTACAAGGTAAAGTGATGATCATTGATGATGTTATCTCAGCAGGTACTTCAGTCCGTGAATCCATTGACCTCATTAAACAAGCCAATGCAATTTCTGCGGGTGTGGTGATTGCTTTGGATCGCCAAGAATTAGGCAAGGGAGATATATCGGCTATTGCTGAAATTGAAGCCAATTATTCTATGCCTGTGACGAGTATTATAAAATTAGAACATCTGATCTCTTTTTTAGAAGATAATAAAGAATTGGCACAATATTATGACAAAATTCAGACTTATCGTGATCGCTATGGTGCATAAGATCCTATACACTGGGTATGACTTAATGTTTAACTCCAAGCATAAAAACGGCATTTAGGGAAGTTGCGACAGCCAATATAATGTTGACCGATCTTGGTACCTCGGACGGCTTGACGTATTTCTAAGGCTTGACCACACTTAGGACAAGCATCATCTGCCTTATATTCCATGCTATCAGCTTCTTTTATGCTATTGCCTTGCAGTGTGTTTATCTGGGTAATAATCGACTGTAATAAACTCACTTGTTGCTGTAAAAAGCCATCAATATTCTGCCCATTATTATTAGCAATATCCTCTAATTGTTGTTCCCATTGAGCGGTGAGCAAGGGATCTTTAATACTATCAGGAACAGCATCACATAAGGAAAATCCCAATTCAGTGACTTTTATAAATTTTTTATCTTTATAAATAAATTTTCGCTGTAATAGTGTTTGAATAATATTAGCACGTGTTGCTTGCGTGCCTAGACCTGCTGTTTCTCGTAAGATTTTTTTCATCACCTTATCGGTGACTTGAGAGCCAATGGTTTCCATCGCTTTGATCAATGTACCTTCAGAAAAATATCGAGGTGCTTTAGTGAGTTTATTTTTAAGATCAAGATGATCGCAATAGAGTGATTCACCTTTTATGACCGCAGGGAGTTCTTGTTCATTTTCATTGCTGTTTGCTTGCCTAGTATTTGTATTGAACGTGCTTGTCGCTAAATTAAGGACTTGTTTCCAGCCTTGTATTCTGAGAATACGACCCATAGCCTTAAAATTATCATTGTTAATTGCGACCATAATAATACTTTGATCATATTCATAATCAGGAAAAAATTGGGCAATATAACGACGACGAATCAGATTATAAATATTTTTTTCTTTGCTATTGAGTCGATTATATATCCCTGAGATACTGGCTTGAGTGGGAATAATAGCATGGTGAGCGGTGATCTTTTTATCATTCCAAACTCTGGAACGTTGTGTTTGATTAGCCTGAGAAAGTAGGGAGCATAAAGCAGGATCATTGTGACAGAGAGCCTGAAAAATTAATGGTACATCACGAAATTGACTTATAGGAAGATATTCACAATCACTTCTGGGATAGGTGGTTAATTTATGCGTTTCATACAGTGACTGGGCTAAGTTCAATACTTCTTGTGCGCCATAAGCCCAACGTCGAGAAGCTTCTTGTTGCAAACCAGAAAGGGTATACAACAGTGGTGG
>JAGLFC010000158.1 GCA_023144715.1 Gammaproteobacteria bacterium
AAATTTTATGAGTTTCTATTATTAGTCTGGACATTTAGAACGACTCTACTATTCTTTAAGGAGTTTTTAATAATTCATAAAATAAACTATAAAAGAATTTATACAAATATGAGGAATTCGCATGGATCGTCACTTATCTCTTTCTCAAGCCGCTCGTCTTATTGGTGTTAAACGTACTGATATACAAAAAAAAATCCAAGAAAATAAACTTATTGTTATGGAAGGCACAGTAGTACTCTCTGATTTAAAAAAGGTCTTTCCAGAAGCGCATTATGAAGATAATACGATGCTAGAAAAAATGGAAAAATTTATGCAAGAGGCTGTGCATAAAATGACTCAAAGTGAGCGTGAAGGTGCTCAATTGAATTCTCTCAGTCAGCGGATAGTTAAAGTGAATAATGAGTTAGCACAAGAACGCAATCGTGTTGAACAAATGGAAACATTTATTGATGGTATGAAACAAAAATTTATTGAACTCAGCTTATATAATAATCCAGAAAAATCATTTAATGAAATAAAACAATGGTTTAATGAACACTTAAATGAGCAATACAATAATGAATTGAGTACACATTCTGAACGTTTAGAATATCAAATTAAGCAATTTATGCAACCTCATATTAAACTTTTACCTAGTCAGCACCATTATATTTCTGAGCCTAAAGAAAGTATATTAGAATCTGCATTACGCTCAGGATTAGCCGTTAATTATGGCTGTAATAATGGTCAATGTGGTCAATGTAAAGCACGTTTACTTTCTGGTGAAATAGAAAAAACAAGACATCAAGATTATGTTTTTTCTGCCAGTGAAAAAAATCAAAATTATATTTTAACCTGTTCAAATACAGCAATGAGTGACCTTATTTTAGAAACTGAAGAAGCAGTCAGCGTTGAGGACATACCTTTACAAACAATTATTGCCAAAGTTAAAAAAATTAATCAAAATAATCCCGATATTATTATATTGACTCTAAAAACACCTCGTAGTCAACGACTTAGATTTTTAGCTGGACAACATATCGAAATATCTTTAACTGATCACACAGATGATGATCAATTACCCCTTAAAGAAAACTACTCCATTGCCAGTTGTCCTTGTGATGCTTCAAATGTAGAATTCCACATTCCAGTGAATAAAAAAAATCCTTTTACTGATGCTATTATGCATACTATAAAAATCAATGACAATATTACTCTTAATGGACCCGTCGGTAGTTTTGTTTTGGATGAAGAGTCACCCAATTCTTTAATTTTTGTAGCATGGAATTCTGGTTTTGCTGCTATAAAAAGTTTAATTGAACACGCAATGTCATTAAATCATGCACCCAATATTCATTTTTATTGGATGACTACAAAAACAGAAAATCATTACTTGGATAATTTATGTCGTTCTTGGAATGATGCTTTAGATAATTTTACCTATAGCCCTATTTTATGTGAAGAAAAAACCAATATTATTACAGACTCTTTTATGCAAAATTTACATAATGACCACAATCATCTATTAAATATTGATTTATACATTGCAACACCTAAACAGTTAAATCAACACTTCAAAACGCTTTTAACATCTCAAGGTATTAAGGAACAAAATATGCATTTTGAAAATATTTTTCATGAAGATAATAGTAATTTAGACTAACATTATAATATTTGTTTATAGTGTGTCATAAGTAATATTGGGTAGTATAAGGTCTATACTATCCTTGGTAACAATAAAATATATGACGAGTTTATAGAGATTTTTATTTTAAGTTTTTAATGAATGTTTATATTCATCCGTAAAGTGCAATAATGAACTGTCTACAATTTTAATAGCACCATCAAGCAAGTGACAACGACCACTACCGGGTAAAATTTTACACAGATTAATTAATGAGTCCAAATCTAAGGTACTCGCCTGTCCTGTATCAATTTTATTCAATATTTGTGCAATATAAAATGTACCTGTTTTGCAGGAAGGACATTGACCACAAGAAGAGTGTGCATAAAAATTTACATATTCAGTGACTTGTTTGACAATGCCTGTTTCTTCTGAAATAACAATCATTGCTCCTGTCCCTAAACTTGACCCCTGAGCTTTAACCGATTCAAAATCTAAATGTACATCAATATCTTTGGAAGTAAGAATAGTATTGGATGCACCTCCTGTAAAAATTGCCTTAATTTTTTTATCCAGTAATATACCACCACCCATATCAAAAATCAGTGTTTTAAGAGCAGTACCCATTGGCAATTCATACACGCCTGGTTTTAACACATCGCCACTGAGGCAATAAAGTTTAGTCCCTGCACAATCCCCTAAGCCAAGCTCTTGATACCATTGTGCTCCATGATTTAAAATATGTGTAATATTCGCTAAGGTTTCAATATTATTCACCAAGGTTGGACAACCATATACGCCATAAATAGCTGGAAAAGGGGGTTTTTCTCTAGGAAAAGGAAAATTTCCTTCAACTGATTCAATGGCAGCTGTTTCTTCTCCACCAATATAATGCCCTGAACTTGCCATCACACGTATACTTAATGGCTTATTTAATACCTGCTCTATTTGCTTAAATAAAGTACTGTTTTGCCATTGTTCTACCGCAATACTAATTTTTTCCAAACCAATTATTTGTTCAGGATTAATATAAAAAACAATTTTATTAATTCCATTGGCTAATGCCGCAATAAAAGCCCCTTCAATTACTTGGTGTGGTGAATGAGACAATAAATAAGCATCCTTAAAGGTACCTGGTTCATCTTCATTGCCATTACAAATCAGATATTTATCCCTATCATTAGACTGTGTATTGACCAACTGCCATTTTTTATAGGTTGGAAAACCACTTCCTCCTAGACCACATAAACCTGCTTGTTTGATAATATCAATAATACCATCAGGTTTTGATAAAGCATTTATCAGCCCTGATCCACCATTGCCATTGAGCCATTCACTGAGATTATCACCTTGAGAATCAGGATGTAATAGAACGTTGTTTATAGGGAGAGAATTCATGGATCACACACTCCACACGTAGATATCGCATTCTTTCTTTTTAAAGTGTTTTCTTCTGAATCATAATGTACATACTCAGGAAAAAGCACAGGTGATTTTTTGCTCATCGGCATATTATTTTGCATCAATTCTCGGCGTAAATGACTGATATGATCAATACTAATATGTTTATGTCTTTGTGTTTTATTCGCTTTCGCAGCACATTGCCCTGCCCTTCTACCAAAACTGATAATTTCTAACAAAGCATTGCCCATCAAGCGATTGCGTCCATGCAAACCACCGCTTACTTCACCCACACAATATAAACTTTTAATGGAAGACAGCCCATTTTCATCAATAATAACACCACCATTTTGATAATGTAATGTTGGATACACTAATATCGGTGTTTGGGTAATATCAATATGACTTCTTAATCCTAAATTCATTAATTTGGGAAAACGTTTTTTGATAATACCTGGGTGGGTGGCTTCTAAATTAGGCGTATCTAACCATACGCCTTTTAAGCCATTACTCTCTGTGACACCTCGACCTTCTTGACATTCACGAATAATCGCTGCTGCCACCACATCTCTGGGCTTTAATTCATCAATAAAGCGTTCACCTAACGCATTAATCATGTAAGCACCCGAAGAACGCACACCTTCGGTAATTAATGTACCTAGTAGGTGTTGTGGATATGCGACACCTGTTGGATGATATTGAAAGGAATCAAGATCTCTTAATTTTGCCCCCAGTCGATACGCAAGTACTAAACCATCACCTGTTGCACCAAAATGGTTAGAGGTGGGAAATTGATTAATATGCACACGACCAATACCACCTGTCGCTACAATCACTTGATGTGCTTTGATTTGTACATAGCGACATTCTTGTAAGGATGACAGAATAGCACCTGCACAATGCCCTGATTCATTACTGAGTAATTCAATCGCTGGACTGTAATTCCATACCTCTATATCACTATTATTAACGGATTCACACAATACACGCATCATTTCCAAACCTGTATAATCTCTAAAATAGACCACACGATTGGCTGATGTTCCTCCTGCTTGACGTGTTAACAAATCACCAAAAGGATTCAAATCAAATTGCATTCCCTGTTGAATAAGCCAACGTATTGTTTCAGGAGCATCCATTACCATTTTTTTAATCAGTGCTTTTTGACCGCTTTGATGCCCAGCTTTAAAAGTATCATTATAATGCATTTGTGGACTATCATTTTTTTCAATAGAGGCTTGAATACCGCCTTCTGCCATAATCGTATTGCTATCACCCAAACGCAATTTAGTTGCTAAAATAACCTTTGCACCTGACTTAGCTGCCATTAATGCTGCTGCACAACCCGCACCACCACCACCAATGACTAAAATATCCGTTTCATGTATAGGTACTCCCGCTAAATCAGTGGCATCAATACGGGCATCTGCTTGTAACACATCTGCTAGTTGTTGATGACAACGATCCCCTTTATTAACTCCTACTTGTAAAGTAGTCATTGTTTCTTGACGATAATCAGGGTGAAATTCTTTTAATAAGATGTTTTCATCTATTGATAATTGAACCGCATTAAATGATTTTTTGGCGTGATAATTCGCTAATGCTTGTTGATATGACAGTGCTTTGCTCATGAGGATTCGCCTTCATATTGATCCTCAATATTCACATCCAATTCACCTGTATTAATTTTTACAAGACGATTAATCAAATTAGAGGGACGAGTATGAAAATACCCTGTCACACGGCGTGCAAATAAGCCAACATGATTTGGTTCAATAAATTCAGGGCAACTTGTCATGCATAAATTGCACATAACACAGTCAACAAATAATTCACCTGATTCACGAAAACGCCCTTTTATAGCAAGATTAATTCCTTGTTCAACATCAATCCCTTTTGGGCAGGCCTGATTACAACCACCACAATGACGGCAATTTTCAGCTTCAGAAAATATTTTGTGGAAGTCAGTTTGTACATCCCAAGAGGTATTAATTTTAGAAAGGTCATAACGATGTTGGGAAGGTGTATCAAATATTGTAAAGAAGATATCCATACCTTCTTCGATTAATAGCTGACAGGCTAATCTCATTTCTATTTTAGTAGAGTCTGCATAACGCACCATAATACGACAAGAACCACACACACCATCTAAACAACCAACCCCTTTTACGCGCGGATAACCTGCATACCATAATGCTTGAATCACCGATAAAGAATCAGGTGCATGAATACATTGACCATTTATGCTTAATGAAACATTATTTTCTATCTGTTGAGCATTATTACAATTATCGTTAATAGTGTTATTCATTAAGAGATCATTTTCATTAAAAATATCTTAATATACTTAAAAAAAATATTAAAGTCATTAATTTTTGGAGAGTAAATTAAAGCTATTTTTTTCTATATAAAACAGACAAAAAAAAGCCTCAAATTCAT
>JAGLFC010000159.1 GCA_023144715.1 Gammaproteobacteria bacterium
TCTTGTCTGATCATATAAGGAAAATGTTCAGCAGTGACGCTTGACCATTCAATTGTTGAGCTATTAATTTCTTTCCCTTTAGCATCAATCACAATCATATTTTTCTTTTTTAAATAAAAAGGATCTTTTTTAATTTTAGGTAAAATATCCTGAGATAAAATAGTAGGTGGTATTGTCCAAGTTGGATTTAACACAATGTATTCAATTTCATCTTGAAAAATAGGGGTTTGGCGATATTCTTTGCCGACCTGAACTTTAGATTGCCAAACCACTTTATTATTTTGTACATAGTAGACTTTATAGCCTGCTACATTGACTAACACAAATTCATCGGATAAACTCGTTTTGACCCAACGCACTCGTTCAAGATTTGCTTTTATTTGTTCAATACGTTGGCTGACAGATATATTCATTTGTATCAAACTACCTTTACCAATAATACCATCGACATCCAGATTATAGTGATATTGAAACTTTTTAACGGCTGCTTCTAATGTATTATCATAAAGATTTTGATCAGCAGTTAAACCTTGCTCAAGATAACCATTTATTTCTAATCGTTTTCTAATCAGAGGTATACGTACATCTTGCATACTGGGTTTAATCACTGATCCTTGAGGGATATTCTGCCAGCCTCCTCTTTTTTCAATCTTTTGATAAAATGCTAATCCTTTGATCAACCCTTTATATAAAACCCCTAAATCTGTTAATTCTTGCAAAAATTGATCTAAGGTCTTTTTAGATCTAAGCACTTGTGCTAACTTGGCAATAGGATCTTTATATTGAAATTCTCGTTTAATATTCCAATCTTGACTCATTTCAGAGGCTATGACTTTGCCAAAACGTAGATGATAGACCAAACGAATAAAGGCATCTGTAAGAATAATATCAATGTTAGCACGTTGTTTATGATAATCTTTGATTTGAGTGCCTAATGCTTTTTTAATGGTTTGATAATCATAATCTTTAGGTGATAATCCAACGTATGTACTGTCTTTAATTGCTTTTAATAAACGCTCTATCATTGGCTTACTTTTCCAAACAATTCGATAGTGCGTTCGACTATAAAATTGACGTATAAAGTTTGACATGATGATAGGATGTTGATCGATCTTTAATGTTTTATTATGAGTATTATCTAATTGTATCTGTAATTGTTGCGAAAATTGCTCAGTATCACTAGAAGTGATTTTTGCAAATACTGAAGAGTGTAAAAATAAGCCTATAAACATACAAAAAAAGAGTTTAAACATAGTAACCCATGAAATTAATATTAAATTGAAACTAATCGTTTTAAAAAGTGTCGAACCATATAACATTCATAATTATAGTCGATAGAAGCATGTCACAACAAATATCATTACCAAATTTTTCCAAAAGAACCTTTATTAAAACACTTCTTAGTGCCTCTTTTTCTATTCCTTTTATACCATCAGCCTTTGCTAAAAAAAATACTCGAAAATTGTCTTTTTATCATACTCATACAGGCAAAAGTTTATCTATTACCTATCACGATGGACAGTCTTTTATAAAACCTGCATTACAAGAAATTAATCAGTTTTTAGGTGATTTTCGTACAGGTGAGCATTATCCAATAGATACTCGCTTACTGGATGGTTTATATTTATTGCAACAAACTGCTAATAATAAAGATAAATTTGAAATTATTTCTGCCTATCGTTCTCCTAAAACAAATCAACAATTACGTAATAAAAGTAAAAATGTGGCAAAACGTAGTTTACACATGCAGGGTAAAGCTATTGATGTACGTTTGAGAGGAATCAATACAAAAAAATTACAACAATTAGCAAAATCATTAAAAATTGGAGGGGTAGGCTATTATAAACGTTCTGATTTTATTCATTTAGACACAGGACGAGTCCGTTATTGGTAATTAGAGATCATATTTTGTTAATTGATGCCCAGCATTCAAATAAATACGATAACGTTTTCTAGCTGCTTGCTTTTCCTCGAGATTAACACTGACTAATTCAGCCATTCTGGTAAAATCTTGAAAATATTCTGGGATCTCATGGCTTAAATTAATTAAAAATGGATAGCTTTTAGGGATTGTGTTATCAGTCATATTAGAATAAATGATAATAGGATAAGAATAGGCTTTATCGATCTTATGATCATCATGGGTATGCAAATCAAATTCATTACTATGTGCTAAAAAACTATCTATTTTAAAGTTCCATAGTAAGTCATCTAATTGCTGTGCTTGAACCATTGATTTTGTATAAATAATCGTTTGCATTGTTTGAGCAATTGCTTTTTCACACAGTTGACACACCATGCGGTTAATATCTCTTTGTGAATGTTCAGCTAAAATATAAAAATCAATTTGCATGGTATCAATATTATTTTTTACTGTGATCAATCACATACTGAGTTAATAAAGAAACAGGACGACCTGTTGATCCTTTATTATTCCCTGATTGCCAAGCAACGCCTGCAATATCCAAATGTGCCCATTGATATTTTTTGCAAAATGCGGATAAAAATATGGCCGCAGTCACTGAACCTGCTGCTTTACCACCAATATTTGCTAGATCAGCAAAATTACTTTGTAATTGCTCCTGATACTCTTCCCACAAAGGCATTTCCCACACTCGATCTCCCGTTGTTTTACCCGCATTTTTTAAATCATGAGCTAATGGACTATGATTACTATATAAAGCAGCAGCATGTTGACCTAGAGCAATCACACAAGCCCCTGTTAAAGTGGCCACATCGACGACAACCGCAGGATTAAATTGCTCGCAATAACTCAGTGCATCACATAAAATTAAGCGACCTTCCGCATCAGTATTGAGTATTTCAATGGTCGTACCTGAATAACTAGTGACAATATCACCCGGTTTACTGGCCAGACCATCAGGTAAATTTTCAGTGGCAGGAATGACCGCAATGACATTTGTTTTAAGCTGTAGTTCAGCAATGGCATTGATTGTCCCTAGTACACTGGCAGCACCACACATATCATATTTCATTTCATCCATGCCAGCACCTGGTTTTAAGGAGATACCACCCGAATCAAAGGTGACACCTTTACCAACAAGGCAAATAGGAGCCATTTCTGAATCCATATTTTGATATTTCATTACAATCAGTTTAGCAGCTTGGCGACTGCCCTTAGAGACCGATAAAAAAGCATTCATACCGAGTTCTTTAAGTTGTTGCTCTTCTAAAATTTCAACATCAAGATGCTCATAGACTCGGCTAAGCGATTTAGCACGATCAGCAAGGTAAGAAGGCGTACAAATATTACCCGGCATATTACCTAAATCTTTAGCAACAGTAATACCTTGAGTAATTGCCATACCTTCTCGTACGGCTTGTTCACCATCAGCCAAATCTCGACGATTAGAAACAGTAAGAACAATTTTTCTCAAAGGACGACGTGTACTATTTTTTTTACTTTTTAATTGATCAAAACGATACAAAGTACTTTGTGCCGCTTCTATCGCATGACGAATACGTTGTGAACTATCACATGTTTTAACAGGCAATTCAGTAAGGTAAAATATTGCTTCCATTGAGCCTGTATCATTTAAAATACGAACTGCATGAGAAATAACTTTACGGTATTGTGTAAAACTTAAATCACGTTCCCGACCACAACCTACTAATAAGATACGATCACACAGAGTGTTATCAATATTGTGTAGTAAAAGTGTTTGTCCTGCTTTGCCTTCTAAATCACCACGACGCAATAAACTAGAGATATAACCATCGGTTAAATCATCTAATCTTTGTGCTGAAGGGCTTAAACGTCTAGGTTCATAAACCCCTACTACTACACAGGCAATTCTTTGTTTCTCGGGGCTACCACTTTTTACACTAAATTCCATATCGACTCCAGAATGATAAAAATATAAAATATTGTATTATGACTGCATGATAAACATAATGAGTTATTAACTAGTAAGTAGTTTAGTGAAAAATATAAACTAATCCAGTAAAATATACAATTTTATTAGAAAAATAACACTTTCATAATAATTTCTAACTGTAAGAGAGACTAAGCACTTGATTATTCGAGATTATATCATTAAAGAAGTACTCAGAACCTTTGCAGGGGTTTTTATTGTTATATTTCTGATTATTTTAAGTACACAATTTTTAAGAGCATTATCACTTGTGGTCGATGGAAAAATTGCACTTGATTTTCTTTTTTCACTCATATTCTTTAAAAATTTAGAAAGTTTAACGCTTATTATTCCTTTAACCTTATTTGTATCAATTATATTAGCATTGAGTCGGCTTTATAAAGACAGTGAAATGGTGGCTTTATCAGCCTGTGGTATTGATCCTATGGCGCTCTTAAAAAGTATCTTAATCGTTATTTTTATGTTTGTTTTTTTAGAAGCAGGTTTATCCATGATTGTAGCACCTTGGGCAAATTATAAAGTCCAATATGCTGAAGAAGCCTTTAAATCACAAGCGGATCTTGAATTAATTACTCCCGGTCAATTTAATATTGCTGATCAGGGTAAACGAGTGTTATTTACCCAAGAAATGCCCGAAGCCACCACATTAAAAAATGTTTTTCTTCATCTTGATAATGAAGATTCAGAAAGTGTACTGGTTTCTGAATATGCAACAATTGCTATGAATAGCAAACAAAATGCTCGTTATATTGTTTTTCAAGAAGGCAGTCGCTATGATGGCATACCAGGATCACTGGATTATAGAGTGGTTCACTTTAAGGATTACGGCGTGTTAATGGAAGGAAAAATGCCTAACAAAATTCGCTTAGATCGAGAATCTTTACGTTTGCCTTTACTTTTAAATAGTACAAAAGCATCCTATAAAGCAGAATTACAATGGCGTATTTCACAAGTATTAATGATGATCTTATTGGCAATGCTGGCTGTTCCTTTAAGTAAAACAAAGCCTAGGCAAGGGCGTTATGGTAAAATGGCATTGGCTATTTTAATTTATATTGCTTATTCCAATTTATTAGTCGTTGCCATGAATTGGGTAAGAAAAGAAGTCGTACCCTCTTCCTTTGGAATGTGGTGGGTGCATAGTTTATTTTTATTATTATTTTTAATTCTTTTTTCTTATCAAATGGGTTGGTTTAATCGCTTTAAGCACAAAGCTTAATGGTTTATTATTATAAATACACAAGGAACATTATGAAATATTTACTCGTATTAACACTTATTTTCGTCAATCAAATGGCGTATGCCAAAAGCAATAAATGTGTCGATTTAATGCAAAAACAAAGCTATTATGAAGCCGCAGATGTGTGTAAAATCATGGCAAAAAAAGGAGAACGAAATGCACAATTTTCATTGGCTGTAATGTATTATCAAGGCAATGGTATGATGTCCAATATGAATGATTCACAAAAATGGATGCGTAAAGCCGCTTTACAAAATCATAATCAGGCACAATATAATCTAGGTCTTATGATAGCCAATGGGCAAGGCAGTGAAGCTGATTTGATTGAAGCTTATGCTTGGCTGACTATTTCAGCTGAAAATGGTTATTCAGTTGCTAATGATTCCGTACAACAGTTAGGCAGTGAACTTTCTTCAAGTGAAAAAAAGCAAACGGTCACAGAAATCGCTCGTATTAAAAAAAGTTTAAAACAATAATTAAATAACCAACCTATTTTAATGCCTTCTATCATTTTATAGTCGCCTATAAAGAATCAGCTTTAGAATGATAGAATTAGACCTTATGTTTATATTTTTCTTTATTTAAAACATATAAAATGAACATCTGTATACTATAAGGCTATCCTACTAATATTAAAATAGAATGAGAAATCGAATGAAAAAAATTGCAGTTGTAGGTATACCTGATAAATGGTCAACAGAAACATTGGCTGATGCCATAGAGCAACACACTGGATTTCGTCTAGTCATTGATATGAGTAAGGTGAGTTTAGATTTATCGGATAATAGTTTAAATTATCATCACGATGGTCAAAAAATTAATTTATGCGAATTAGATGGACTGATTATCAAAAAAATCAGTGCTGAATATAATCCCAACACTCTGGATAGATTAGAACTTTTATTGATTGCTCAATCTCAGGGAGTACAAATATTCAGTGCTCCTGACAAAATTATGCGCTTAATTGACCGTTTAAGTTGTACCGTGACATTAAGAAAAGCAGGTCTACCAATGCCTGATACCATCGTCACCGAAAATATTGAAGAAGCCATAGAAGCCGTACAAAAATTTTCCAGTGCTGTTTTCAAGCCACTATTTTCAACCAAAGCACGTGGTATGGTGGTGATTGAGGCCAACACTTCTCCTGAACACATTAAAGCTGAAATAGAACAATTTCAAGCAGAGCATCAAATGATGTATATCCAAAAGAAAGTGAATCTACCCGGACAAGATTTAGGTTTGGTTTTTTTAGGTGGTCAATATTTGGGCACTTATGCACGTGTCAATCAATCAGGTACATGGAATACCACGATTAATAGTGGTGGACGTTATGCGTCTTTTACCCCCTCTGAAGAAATCATTCAAATTGCCCAGAAGGCTCAAGATCTGTTTGCAATGGATTTTACCACCGTTGATATTGCTGAAACAGATGATGGTCCTATTGTCTTTGAGGTATCTGCCTTTGGTGGTTTTCAGGGAGCATTAGACGGTATTGGTATTAAGGCAGCAGAATTATACGCTGACTATGTTTTAAAGAAAATCGGATAAAAGAGTCATTAACATTAGAGTATCACTGTTATGGCAAGAATGATCGCAGCATTAATACGGCATGGTGATTATCACCAATTGGCGGATACCCCCAGTGCTTGGCAACCTTTTCCTTTAAATAAGGCAGGTGAAAAGCACGCACAATCAGCAGCACAAATGATTAGTGATAAAATCACTCAAGAGTGTTGGCAATTACATTCAAGTTGTCATTCATCACAGTTATTAAGGGCATGGCAGACCGCAGATATTATTTGCCAGCAATTAAACAAGATAGACACTAATGAACTGCATATTAATAGCTTTTCTGCTCTCGCAGAACGAAGTGTAGGCAGTGCGGCCAATCTTAATTTGACACAGATTGAAGCAGTCATTAAGAGTGACCCCCGTTATGAATTATTACCCAAAAACTGGAAGTCAGACAGTTATTTTTGCTTACCCTTACAAGGTGCTGAATCATTAATGGATTCAGGTAAGCGAGTATCCCACCATATAAAACAAACCATGCTTGAATGTCGCCACTCAGTAAACCAGCCAACCGTCAAATTATTTGTCGGTCATGGTGCAGCCTTTCGTCATGCTGCTTATCAGTTGGGCTTATTAAAATTTGAACAAATTGCTCAATTAAGTATGTATCATGGTACACCCATATTTATTGAATTATTAGAAGACGGTTCATGGCTTCATATTGCAGGTCAATGGAAAGTTCGAGGCAAAAAAACTCAGTATCGAGATTGATTTAGGATAATAACACATCAATGATTCCCAAAAAATACAACAAATATTTTAATCGCTATTTTGGTAAAAAATGGATCAAGGCTCATTTGCCAAGTGAACCACAAATTTGGATGGCAGGTCCTTATGAACGCTCAATAAAAAAAGAAAGTGGTAATAATAATATCATGGCGTGTGAAATAAAAGCACATCTTGATACCGATTCTTGGGTATGGCCTAATAAGACGATATACTTTTTTGCGGATATGCACGCGGACTCAGATGCCTTTATTGCGTCATTAGTAGCATCAGGTGGTATCAAAAAAACAGGTGCTAAAGATAAACAATTCACACTGACCGCAGAAGGTAAAAAAGCCCGTTTTATTTTGGGGGGTGATTGTTTTGATAAAGGCCCTAGTACGTTACGTCTTTTAAGAGTGATTAAGCTATTAATTGATAAAGGGGGCGATGTGGTGATTTTAGCAGGCAATCATGACACAAGAACCTTGGTAGGCATTCTTTCTTTGAGTATGAAAAAAGATCCCTCTATGGAACATCTTTTTGTGCGTATGGGAGCAAAACCTCTACCCCTTTTTAAAGAAATTTATGATCACTATCTTAAAGATAAAAGCCTTAAAGGTAAAAAATTAAAAGCTCCAAGCACTCAACAATGCCGAAAAAAACTGTTTCCATCAAAAAATTGGCAACAGCGCTTTCCTAATATTGCTAAAGAAAAAATATCTCAAACAGCCATTAAAAAGGATATGAAACGCACCCTAGAAAAAATTTCTCACTTTGAAAAATGGTCGGATAAAGAAGGTCTGAGCTTACAACAAATTGTATTAGCTGTAAAAAAATGGCAAGCACTTTTTCTAAAACCTCAAGGCGAATTTTACTGGTTTTTTAAACATCTTAAATTAGCCAGCAAAGAGGGTTCATTTTTCTTTGTTCATGCAGGTGTGGATGATCAATCGGCTAAAATGATCCGTGATCATGGGGTAAAATGGATCAATAAAGAGTTTAGAAAAAAATTAAAAAAAGATCAATTTGATCTCTATTATGGTCCTTTGGGCAATATGTTTAGAACCAAGTATCGCAAGTCTGATCGCCGTTTTAGTAAAAAAGGGGCGTTAATGTTGCACAACTCAGGTATTAATACGATTGTTCATGGTCATAGAAATTTATATTATGGTCAGCGTATGATGTTGCGTAAAGGCATCATTAATTTTGAATGTGATACTTCTTTAGATATTAATACACGCAAAAAAGAAGGGGTTGTTTATGGCTTGGGGGCATCCGTGACCATTATTCATCCACAAAAATTAATATTAGGGATCAGCAGTGACTACCCCTTTATTAAAGTATTTGAACCCGCATTAACCTTGCGTTTATGTCGTTCATGATAAAAATTTGTTGTCTATAAATTTGGGAGTATTAAATGGCTGTTTTTAGTGATATTAATGAAAATTTACATTTTTTAATATCAGAAGTATCCTTGCAGATCACTAATCTACAATTATATTTAAAAAAACCCTCTGATATTGTGGCACGACACATTTTAGATAGAGGTGGCTATTTTTATAATTTAAAAAGCCGTATTAGTGCAACCTGTCATCGAATCATTGCTAGTAATAAAGAATCCGACAATATTAATAGAAAGCTCAAAGCTCTGGATTCTATTGCAGAAAATTTAGCAGAAATAGCCGATCTCTGTGGTCATTGTATTTCTAATATTGAAGCAGGCGAACGAACACAATATATTTATAGCCAAAAATATGATGATATGTTGTCTGAAGTCAATAAACACATCAGTAAAATTGAAAAATGTATTTATAAGGATAATACTCAGCAAGCCTTAAAAATTGGTACTATCAATGATAAATTTAGAAAAATAAATCAACAACAACAAAAAAAATATATTAAGCGACTCAAAAAAAACAAATCAGTCAAAAAATTAATGACCTTTATTAATGTCATTAATACCCTCACACAGATGGGGACAGTCTTATTAAATATTAGTGAAACCATTATTTCTTCAAATTTAGGCAAATCCGTCAGTACTCAGCGTTATAACTCTCTGAATTATTCCATTAAAAAATTCTGGGGATTACCAATGGATAAAATGACCATTGAAACCATTGCTGAAACACGTTCTGGCAGTGGTATTTCAGGCATTTCAACAGGTAAAAAATCAGAATTTTATGATGCTATTTTTAAAGAAGGTGAGAGAAAAAAGCTCAAAGAAGAAAAAGATAAAGTTGAAAGTTGGCATGAAATTTACCCTGGATTAGCCCCCAAAATTATTGATTATCAAAAACAAGGCAGTTCAGCCTCTATTTTGATTGAACATTTACCTGGCTATACCTATGAAAAAATTTTATTAACCGAATCTAATAAATTATTGAATGACGCACGCTTCCATTTATTTAAAATTTTGAAAAAAATTTGGAAAGAAACGTATGTTGCCAATAAAGT
>JAGLFC010000016.1 GCA_023144715.1 Gammaproteobacteria bacterium
CCCATCTGTGTATCGCCAATATAACTTAAATGATTTACTTTTGAGCCTTTAGCAATATATGATTTTTTAATTTCAACAAAATTACCCACTTTAGCATTATCATCAAGCTGTGTTTCAGGTCTGAGACGAGCATAAGGACCAATATGACACCCATTTCCAATGGTTGATTTTTCTAAAATACAATTTTCTAAAATTTCAACATTATCACCAATAATCATATCTTTTAAAATACTATTCGCACCAATGGTTACATTATGACCAAGCTTGCAATGCCCTTCTAATATGACATTAATATCAATAGAAACATCTTTCCCTACTTCAATACTACCACGGCAATCAAAGCGATTAGGATCACGTAAAGTCACCCCTTTTTCCATTAATAATGTTGCTTGACGAAATTGATATTCTCGCTCCATATCCGCTAATTGTACTTTATTATTAATCCCTTCAATTTCTTTATTATCTTCAACAATATAACTATGAACCGTTTCACCTTCTAAGACGGCTAATTCAATTAAATCCGTTAAATAATATTCTCCCTGAGCATTATTATTGCCTATTTGTGATAACCAAGACTTCAATTTATCACCATCAACCACCATCACACCGCTATTTATTTCACTAATGTGTAATTCACTTTCGGTGGCATCTTTTTGTTCTACAATTTTTTTAATCTGTGCATTATCATTCCTAACAATACGACCATATCCTTGTGGATTTGGTAAATTTGCCGTTAATAAAGCCATTGGGCTATCTTGTTTTGCCTCCAGTAATTTTATTAATGTTGTAGCACTTAATAAAGGTACATCCGCATATAAAATGAGTACATTTGCATTATCATCAATGCTTGTAATCGCTTGCTGTACTGCATGTCCCGTGCCTAATTGTTCTTTTTGCTCACACCAAATCAGTGATTTATCAGTTAATAAACTTTTGACCTGTTCACCTCCATGACCATAAATAAGGCTAATAGAGGAAGCATTGAGTGATTCTGCACAGTCAATCACATGTTCTACTAATGCTTTACCTGCTAATTGGTGTAATACTTTAGGGATATTTGAATACATTCTAGTGCCTTTACCTGCCGCTAGAATAATGACCTGTAGAGATTTATTCATTATGGTTACTTTATTTTTTTTATCATTCATTAAACTATTCTCAATATTTTATAAGCGTATCAGTCTATTAAAACAAATTTTAGCCATTATTTGAACTATTCGTAAAAATAAAAATAAAACAAGGGTAAGCCACTATATTAATAGTATAATGATAGCTAAAGAGATGGAAATTTTATTAGGGATAAAATGGTCGTAATTATAATAAATTTAAGCGGTATCAATACTATTTTTTTGATGATAATTGAGTGTATAAATTCCCAGAAACTTATATGGGAATTTATAAACAGTTTGGTTTAAAATTTATTTTTTAGGTTTAAAAATAGAATTCAAGCTTTCACTGACGGTTACTTCAGCACCAAAGGCTCTTGAATAGACGTTCCCCTTTTGATCATGAATGACCACATCTGCCTTCATATTGGTCTCTGAGGTGGAATCCACATCAAGTGAAATATAAAAATCTTTCTTATTAGGAATGGTTTTATAACTCATCACTTTTAAAAATTTCAACGGTAGACTGCCTAGATGACGATGTTCTCTTACCCAGACTAACATGGCTTGAAACATTAAGTCCGTGGCAAAAGGATTGATAGAGCTAATGGGAAATTGTCCCTGCTCTTTATCCTTAATCTTATCCAGATTACATAAAAGCGTGAGCTTTTTCATTGACGTATTAACGACTTTTTCAATGCCTTGAAAGAGTGAACCATGAAACAATGTACCATCACTATAGAGAGTTTCTCCTGTGGTGTTTTGGGTTTCATTAAGATCCGACTGTGTGTACAGAGGCACTTCTGGCGTTTCTTTTGCAACGCTAATATTGGCTCTATAATGCCACACAGGTTTACCATCTTCTTTACTTGAAGAAATAGTCACTTGCAAACGACTGATATTATCATCATTGGATAACTCTTTAACATCCACTTGATACGAATCTGCCTGAGATTTATCAAATACAATGCCTTTTAAGACTTGAAAATTATCACATTCAAAAAAGGTGTATGAAGGATTAATGCGTTCACAAATATTGGCCATCCATGATAATGCTGTAGCAGAAGGCAGTACAGGATCATCACCAATCACATGGTCATTCAAAAAGGGATTATCTTCTAATAATAATTCTGTATTAATTAAAAAAGTACGCAAAGGCGTATTGGTTTTATCCACATCAGAACGCATCGAACTACCCACCAATAATTGGATGGTGTCTGCTCGCTCTTGATGTAATTCCGAACCAAAGATTTCAACCCCTTCTTCAATAGGAATAATTTCAACATTACGCTCTTTAAAATAACGTTTTAATTCAGCCGTTACCATACCACCATCCCAAGGACCCCAGTTAAAGGAGACTACGTGGCATTGTGGGTAATAATGTCTGAATTGATACGCCGTTTTATTTAAAATTTCATTGGCAACAGAATAATCGGACTGACCATTATTACCATAAAAACCAGCGGCTGAGGAAAACATCACTAAATACTCTAAAGTCTCTTTATTGACTAACGATAACATCGCTTCTAAGCCTTCAATCTTGGTATTGAGTACCCTATTAAAGTCATTTTCAGTCTTTTTATGAATGGGCTTATCCGCCAATACGCCTGCACCATGAATTAAGCCTGTAATATTGCCAAGTTTTTCAACGGCTGGAGCCACTTTTTCTTTCAGGGCTTCACTATTAGTAACATCAGCACTGATATATTCTGCTTTGCCCCCTGATACAGAAATTTGCAATAAGGTTTTAGTAATTTCACGCTCAGATTTAATCCCTCTTAAACGTGTATTGACTAAGACAGGGGTTGGTTTTTCACCTTCTGCCTTGAGTGCATCCATAATTCTACGTTTGAGTTCTGTTTCATCGTCACAACCTTGCGCCCATTCAGGCTCTGAACCCGTATAAGGCGCACGACCTGCTAGAATGAAGCGACAATGGTATTTTTCTGCCAACGGCATAATACAAGCAGCTGTTACACCTTTTGCACCACCACTGACTAAAAAGACGGACTTTTCAGTGATATTATTATTATCACTGTCCATTGTGCTATAGGGTCTGACTTCACCTACAAGTGTCATACGTCCTTGAGCAGAAATTCCCACCTCAACAATGGATAAATCAGGATCAAAGAGTTCACCGATAATAATATTGGCACTGTCTTTATCTTTCAGTTCAGGGCTTAAATCAATAGCACGACAGAAGACATTATCCCATTCTAAATTAGCGGTTTTGACTAAGCCATTTAAACCACCCTGATTCAATTCAAAACGATTGTGACCACCCGTACCGATTTCACCATCCATATAAGAAACACTGACAAAGAAATTACGTCCTTGCTGTGGCTCTGTGGTAAGGGTTTGTTTCAGGTGTTTAGCAGTAAAGAAAGCCATTTTTAACAGCGTAGATTCACGCTTACTGAATTTGATTTTACTGCCTTTTGCCGAAGGTTTGGCACTCAGATGAATAAAGCCATTGAGAGTGTGTTGACTGGTCAGCTCATTAAGGACTTTTTCAAGTTCTTCATCACTGGCTTTGTTCAGTTTGATACTGTCCACACCTTTGGGCAAACGAGTGGGTTTTGCAACCAATGAGCTAGGTAAGTGCATCACAATGACTTTCCAGCCTAATGACTGTAGCAATTGTGCGGTATTATAAGTGGTCTTTTCACCATTATCGGTAATTAAACAGGTACGTCCTGTAATACTGATTTCTGATTCTAAAACATCAGGCTTAGGTAAGTGCTTTTTTACGACCACACTTTGTGTGGTTGAAAAAGACTGATCATTCGCTGAATCTCCAGCATCAACCGTTTGCTCTGATAAGGCTCTGCTGATATTACTGTCTTGTGGGACAAGTGATTTTACATAATCGACAATTTCTGCCAAAGTATTCATTTCTGACAATTCATTTTGATCCATTTCTGGGAGTTCAGGGAATTTACTGGTCATTGCCCCTAGAATTTCCACTCGTTTAATGGAGTCAATACCCAAATCTGCTTCCATATCCATATTAAGATCAAGCATTTCAATGGGATAGCCTGTTTTTTCATTGACAATTTCGAGCATACTGCGTTGAATCAATGCTTCATCAATGACATTTGAGACTGAAACAACCTCAGTTTCATCACTGACAACGGCTGTGGTATTACTGTTTACACCCGCTTTTTTTTCGACATAATCGACAATTTCTTTGAGCGTTTGCATTTCAGCCAGATCATTTTGATCCAATTCTGGCATTTCTGGGAACTTACTCGTCATTGCTCCTAGGATTTCAACTCGTTTAATCGAGTCAATACCGAGATCCGCTTCCATATTCATATTCA
>JAGLFC010000160.1 GCA_023144715.1 Gammaproteobacteria bacterium
TCGTTTATAATTAAAACCACTATACCTTTCCAGAGCGAGTAATAGGCATTAATTTACCGATAAAATCACCATAAGTATATTCAGGATGAAAGACTGTTTTTATGATATTTTCTGGTGTTGCATCAACATCTATATCTAATTTATTGGGAATAATATCTTTATCTATTTTATAGCTTTTTCCCGTTCCTGGACTACCAAATAATATTTTCTGTATTGGTTTATTCATAATATTCTTATATCGCAATAGTTTTTAGTATTTTAAATTAATGAAAAGGTCTGTGGTCAAAAAATCACTCATAAACCCATTGCTCGTTTGATCATTATATTTTTAAGCGGTTTGAGCTGATCAACACTATTTAGACCAAAATTACGCAAAAATTTTAAGGGTGATATATCATTACTAAATAGATGTTTAAAAGCATCCATCGCCGCTAACATAGCTATATTATCGCCTTTTCTACGACGTTCATAACGTCTTAGAGTCGATAAAGAACCAATAGAACGATGCTTATTATGTGCCTTTAATATCTCTTCAGCCAAAGCCATCGCATCCAGTAGCCCTAGATTAACACCCTGCCCTGCTAAGGGGTGTACAGTATGTGCTGCATCGCCAATTAATGCCAAATGCTCCTGCACATAGTGTTTCGCATGTCTCAAACGTAGGGGGAAAGCTCCTCGTTCTGAGCTGAGTTCAATACGTCCTAACGTACTACCAAAGATCATTTGTAATTCTTCGTTAAAAGATTTTTTATCCATATTTAACAAAGCCTGTGATTTCTCTTCAGTGGTTGACCAAACAATAGAACTTTGACCATCAAATAAGGGTAAAAATGCCAAAGGCCCTTCGGGCATAAATTGTTGCCAACAGGTCTCTTGATGAGATTCTGAAGTTTTTACATTGCACACTACAGCCACTTGTTGATAAGACCAAGTATTTAAGCCAATTTTTGCCTGTTTTCTCACCCAAGAATTTGCACCATCAGCACCCACAATCAACTTGGCACTTAATAATTGCCCCTCCTGAGTCATGACTTCCACGCCCTCATCATGATATTGTATTGATTGCAATTGTACAGGCATTAAGAGATCAATATTATCAAAGTCTGCCAGCTTTGTTTGTACTACTTTTTGAATCACTCTATTTTCAATAATATGCCCTAAATTTTCCTGCCCCACATCGACACTATCAAAGTGAATCTGCCCTTGCCCACTGGCATCCCAGACGTGCATTTTATTATAGGCAGAAATACCCTCCTTTTTCATAGATGACCATACGCCTAGATTTTCAAAGATATGTTGACTGGCATGAGTTAAAGCACTGACACGAATATCATGAGATCCTTCTTGCCAATTAAAATCACTTTGATACGCTTCAACCACTGCAATTTTTAAGGTTGAATTCCCTAAAGCACAGGCGAGTGTTGCACCCACCATACCTGCACCCACAATAATAAGATCATAGTGATGTGTTACTAGTTTATTTTTTGTCATATCCCAAACCTAATAAAGTGATTGACCCACAGCCATTTTGGTTAACTTTCCTTGTAATAAACCATTGCCCATTGCTTCGTGTACAATCGCATGTTTTAAAGGTGATAAGCTATCCGCTATTAATAAACCACTATTTCTTAATAGGGCTAAAGGGATTGATTGATTTGAAAAAAGTGTAATCAAACCCTCAGTAATACGGCTCACTTGCTTAATATCGGCTTGTCGCCATTGCCAATACGCATCTAATAAAGATTGATGACCTGAATCACCCTGTTTATGTCCTTTTATTTCAGTTGCAATCAACTCTGCCAATGCAGAAATATCACGTAAACCAAGATTAAAACCCTGACCTGCAACAGGATGGACACCATGAGCAGCATTGCCTATCAACGCAATACGTGATTGATCTGCCAAGGTATCGTTATTAATAGTCATTGATACCAAAGGATAGGCGACTCTATGCCCTACTTTTTGAATTTTCCCTAAACGATAACCAAAACGCTGTTGTAAGGCTTGACAAAAATCAGCCTCATTCAATGCCATTAAATGATCACGCTGATCATCCCGTGCCGTCCAAACCAAAGAACAGCGATGACGTGTTAAAGGTAATAAAGCCAAAGGTCCAGAATCTGTAAAACGCTCAAAGGCTCTATTATTATGAGGAATTTCTGTTTCTATATTAGCAATAATCGCGGTTTGTCCATACGATTTCTGGTGTGTTTGAATACCGAGTAAATCTCTGGTTTTAGAATTAACCCCATCAGCAATAATTAATAAATCAGCATTGATCTTAATTTTTTTTTGGTCAACGCTTAATGTGGCTTTAACAACATCTGGATGGGTGTCCAATTGTTCAATGGTGGCAGGACAAAATAATTGAATATGTTCATATTGTTTTATTTTATTGAGTAAAACTTCACCCATCACCCGACTTTCAACCACATAGCCCAACGCTGGCACGCCTTCTTTTTCATGATTCAATCGAGTCACACCAATGTGTCCTCGATCAGAAATATGAATATCTTTGATGGCAGAAAAACCATCCTCACGTTGTGCTAAATCATCCCATATACCCATACTCTGATATATTTGCTTAGAACTCCACGCTAAAGCTAAACAGCGATCATCAAAACTGGGTTGACCTTGTGCTTGATAAGGGTATGCTTCAATTAATGCAATGTTTAAGTGTAAAGGTGCTAAAGCAATTGCCATTGTTGCCCCTGCCATACCTCCACCCACAATAATAATATCAAAATGATCCTGATTAAGTGCTGTCATTTCTTGATATTCCCACTGTTTTTATTATCAGCTAACGTCTTACGTGCAAGGGCTTTTTTTCTAGCAGGTACTTTACGTTTAACAGCTTTCTTTTTTTTAACGCTTGCCTTCTTATTACTTGGCTTGCCATTCTGGCTTTTAGAAGATGCCATAATTTTTTCAATTTGAGACACTGTTTTGGGTGCTTTAGCGGTCAATACTTCATGCCCTGTATCAGTCACTAAGACATCATCTTCAATACGAATACCAATATTACGCCATTTTTTAGCAATTTTTTGATTATCACCTGTGTAAATACCAGGCTCAATGGTCAAAACCATTCCTTCTTCTAAAATACGCCATTCATTACCGACTTTATAATCACCAACATCATGCACATCTAATCCGATCCAATGCCCTGTACGGTGCATATAAAAACTTTTATAGACTTCATCTTTAATCAGTTGATTCACTTTTCCTTTTAATAAACCCAAACGCACCAATCCTGTCGTAATTATCCTTACAGCCGTTTCATGAGGTGAATTCCAATGATTACCTGGATAGACCATTTTAATCGCAGCAAGCTGTGCTTTTAAGACAAGTTCATACAAAGCTTTTTGAGGGGCTGAAAAACGACCATTAACAGGATAAGTTCGGGTAATATCAGAGGCATAACCTTGATACTCACCGCCTGCATCCACTAAAACCAAATCACCATTTTTTAGGTCGGATTCATTTTCTGTATAATGTAAAATACAACCATTTTCACCACTGCCTACAATAGAAGGATACGCCAGATCACGACAGCCATTAAACATACATTCATGTACAAATTCTGCTTCTAGTTGATATTCTGTCATATTAGGACGACAATTTGCCATTAAGCGTATATGTGCCTTGCATGATACCTGTGCTGCTTGTTGCAACATTTCTATTTCAGTACTTGATTTAAATAGACGCATTTCATGCAAAAGATGATCCAGTGAAACAAATTCACCCGGTACATGGATGCCCATTCTGATTTTTTGCTTTAATAGATTCAACCAACCTGTTAAACGCTGATCAAAGTCAGCATGAATACCCATTGTATAGTAAACACGTTGTCTATTTTCTAATAGTCCGGGTAAAATATCGTCTATATCTGTAATGGGAAACGAATCATCAGCACCATAGGTTTCAAGCACGCCATCCTGACCTGCACGCCGACCATGCCAAATTTCTTGTGTTTCATCTTTTTCACGACAAAAAAGTATATATTCACCATGCTCACGGTTGGGGATCAATACTAATACTGCTTCAGGTTCCCAAAAACCTGTTAAATAGAGAAAATCACTATCAGGTCTAAAAGAATAATTAACATCCCTGTTTCTAACTTGTTCGCCCGCCGTTGTTAATATCGCAATGCTATTACTGCCCATATCCTGCATCAGTTGCTTTCTACGTTGGTCAAATTCTTTTTTATTAATCATTTTATGAGTCCATTATCTGAATTGGCTGACGTATGGGATTGATTTCTTCATTAATTAATAAGACTCCCACACGAATAAATTCGGTAAATTCTATAATGGCTTCTTCATCACTGTCATTTTCAGCCAAATCATATTCATCAGCATTTGATAGTGACGTCATTGCTTCAATAAATTCACTCACTTCATCTGAATAAGTAGAAAAGTGTTTAATTCCTCCCAAACTTAACCCCATTAAAAAACCTTGTGACCATTGTGCAATGGCTTGTAAACGATGAAGTATACTCTCATCATCTACCAGCAATGGATGAAAATTAAGATTACTATCCGAGAGTGACATCACTGTTGATACAAAAAATTCTTTAAAAGAAGTGCCAATTGCTTCTAGCAATAAATCTCTATTATTAATGCTCTGAGCAATCTCTGTCTCTGTTGTTTTATCCAATAAAGTCAAAGAAAGCCATTCATAAAGATTAATATCGCTTTTAGCACACAAAACACCACATAAAGTACCATGCACCTCAGAGGGTGATTGCTCAATTCCTAATGTGACAAGATCGAATTGTATTTGTTTACTATTTATTGCTGAGGACATATTGAATTACCCAAATTACTTATTTTTATTCTATTTTTTACTCTACTTTTACTTTATATTGGAATTATACCCTACAATTTAACAAATCTATCAATGATTCTTACTATAAACTATTGACCAATGTTACAATGAAACTTAATATAGTACTTATGTAACTATTTGTGTGTCATCAAAATTTGACTTCACATAATAATTCTAATAACAATCAATGTAACAGGTTCTTCTACATTATGGTAGACAATGCAATTAATGCTAATACTGATAACGAACTCAAAAGTCTTAATGATAGCGTCAATAGCTTACTTAACATCATAAAAGATCTTAAAAATGAAAATATTCAGTTACGCTCACAACAAGAGTTTCTGCAAGTCGAACGTTCCAGACTTATGGAAAAAACAGAAACAGCACGCACTCGTGTTGAATCAATTATTAACCGTCTAAAAGCTATGGAAACGAATAAATGAAAGAAGAATTAATCCCTGTTTCAGTTAACATCTTAGGAAAAGATTACCGTATTGCTTGTTTACCTGATCACAAAGACAGTTTGGAAGGTTCTGCTCGCTTATTAAATAACAAAATGTTAGAAATTAAATCCAGTGGTAAGGTGATTGGTAGTGATCGAATTGCTGTTATGGCTGCTCTTAATCTAGCACATGATTTATTGCAACAACAACAGCAAATTGATAATGATACCATTATGACACAACGGTTACGTCAATTAAGAGAAAAAATTGATGAAGAAGTCTCTGAAACTGAAAAAACACCGTCTTCAAAGTTAAACAGTACTGATGTGATTGAAGCTAAAAAAAATAAAGATACAGTAAAAGAAAATACCAGTCAGTAAAATAAATATATATAAAATTCTCTCTTTTTTATTAAAAAAGAGAGAATTTAATTTTAATGTTCTCGTGTTGCTAAAAATTCTATTTCTGGCCAACGTTCCATCGTTAAATTTAAGTTGACTCGAGTCGGTGCAATATAAGTTAAATCACCACTGCCATCTATAGCAAGGTTATCACTGAGTTTCTTTTTAAACTCATTTAATTTATTCTCATCATCACACACTACCCAACGAGCCGTTTGTACATTGACAGGTTCAAAATTACATTCTACTTTATATTCACCTCTCAGACGTTCTTGCACTACATCAAACTGTAATACACCCACTGCACCGAGAATCAAATCATTATTATTCATAGGCTTAAACAATTGAGTTGCACCCTCTTCGCTTAACTGTTCTAAGCCCTTCATTAAGGCCTTCATACGCAAAGGGTCTTTTAGGCGAGCACGTCTGAAAAGTTCAGGGGCAAAATTAGGAATCCCTGTAAATTTTAATTCTTCACCCTGCGTAAAGGTATCACCAATACGAATCGTGCCATGATTATGCAAACCAATAATATCACCCGAATAAGCCGTTTCTACATGACTTCTATCCTGTGCCATAAAGGTAATGGCATTGGCAATTTGTATATCCTTATTAATGCGTACATGACACATTTTCATGCCTTTGTTATATTGTCCAGAACAAATCCGCATAAATGCGACTCGATCTCGATGTTGTGGATCCATATTGGCCTGAATTTTAAACACAAAACCCGTCATGGGTTCTTCAACAGACTCAACCGTTCGAGTGGTGGTTTTTCTATTTTGTGGTGTCGGAGCATATTCAGAAAAGGCATCCAGCATTTCATCAATACCAAAGTTATTAATGGCTGAACCATAAAAAACAGGGGTTAATTCACCTGCAAGAAAAAGTTCTAAATCAAATTCATTACTTGCACCCCGCACTAATTCGACTTCATCTCGTAATTCTTCTGCCTGATCTGCAATTAATTCATCCAACCGAGGATTATCCAGCCCTTCAATGACTTCACCTTCTTGAATTTTACCGCCGTGTGTTGCACTGAATATATGGACTTTATCATTATAGAGATGATACACGCCTTTAAAACGTTTACCCATACCAATAGGCCAAGTAATCGGTGCACAGTCTATTTTTAGAACCTGTTCAACTTCATCCATCAGATCAATGGGATCACGCCCTTCTCTATCCAATTTATTAATAAAAGTCAAAATAGGCGTATCGCGCAAGCGACATACTTCCATTAATTTAACAGTACGTTGTTCAACACCCTTCGCAACATCAATCACCATTAAGGCAGAATCAACGGCGGTCAGAGTACGATAAGTATCTTCTGAAAAATCTTCATGTCCTGGTGTATCAAGTAGATTAATAATAGAATCTTTATAAGGAAACTGCATCACAGATGAAGTGACGGAAATACCTCTTTCTTTTTCCATATCCATCCAGTCTGAGGTCGCATGACGAGCTGCTTTGCGTCCTTTGACCGTACCTGCCATTTGAATAGCACCTCCATATAAAAGTAACTTTTCAGTCAGTGTGGTCTTACCTGCATCAGGGTGAGATATAATCGCAAAAGTGCGTCTGCGTTTTATCTCTTTTAACATCAGTTCATCTGTCATTATTTGGGCTTTATAGTTTATATTGTAGTGATAAATTTATAGTCCAATATTATAACAACATTTGAGGCAATTTAGGAATGAGTCTATAATTTCAGTTCACACTTGACAAATATAAGCAGTAAATTTTAATATTATTAGCTATAAGATAGACAGTGGGGATAAATTAATGCCTAACACTTTACCAATACTTGATCTAAAACAAGCCATACAATATGTTTCTGGCAACGAACCACTGGCTCATGAATTATTACAAATATTTATTAAAGAGTTACCAAAATATAAACAAATCATACAACAAAACTTTCAAGATAATAATAGAGAAGAATTAAAAGAGGTTATTCATAAAATGAATGGTGGGCTTAGTTATGTCAGTGCACCTGCTTTATCACAGATTCTGAGTGAAACAGATAGTGAGTTATTGACTCTCAGTCAAGCCCAACTCAACGTAAATATTAATATGATATATAATGAAATTGAGCGAATAATCACTATAGGTGTTTATATCTAATAAACCTGAATTCTGGAAAAATACACTGATATTCAGGATTATTAGTGCATGTATTTTAGTCAACTTTCGGTTGCCCTGTTTTTTTGGAATAAGTGGATAGCTTATTCTTCATTCACATTAAATGGGATAAGGTTTATAAACAGTTCTAGCAACACCACTGGTTATTGCTGCTTGAGCAACTGCTGGAGGAATTGCTTCAATAAGTCGATGATCAAATGGTTTAGGAAGAATATAATCACGTCCAAAAGATAAATCCGTAAGCCCATACGCTTTAAGCACCTTATCAGGCACGGGTAATTTAGTTAACTCAGATAATGCTTTAACGGCGGCAATTTCCATTTCAGTGTTAATTGTGGTAGCACGAACATCCAATGCACCACGAAAAATAAAAGGAAAGCCCAAAACATTATTAACCTGATTAGGATAATCAGAGCGTCCTGTGGCAATAATAATATCATCACGAACAGAGCGTGCTAAATTAGGATCAATTTCTGGATCAGGATTAGATAAAGCAAATACAATTGGATTTTTTGCCATTGCTGCAATCATATCTACAGTCACCAAATTAGAACCTGATACACCAATAAAGACATCAGCATCTCGCATCGCTTCTGCTAAAGAACGATCATGAGTGTCTGTAGCAAATTCACGTTTATAAGGGTTTAAATCCTCTCGTTCTGAATGTACAACCCCTTTACGATCAACGACATTAATCTGATTCTTTTTAACTCCTAAGGCAACTAAAAGACGCATGGAAGCAATACCTGCTGAACCCGCTCCTAGACACACAATTTTAATATCTTGCAAAGATTTAGCTTGAATTTCTAAAGCATTTATTAAACCTGCTGCAATAATAATGGCAGTACCATGCTGGTCATCATGAAAAACAGGAATATTAAGACGTTCTTTTAATATTCTTTCAATTTCAAAACAATGGGGTGCGGCAATATCTTCTAAATTAATACCACCAAAAGTAGGTGACACATTAATAACTGTTTCAATAAAAGATTCTTGAGAGTGTGCGCTCACTTCTAAATCAAAAACATCAATGCCTGCAAATTGTTTAAATAAAACACCTTTGCCTTCCATAACAGGTTTACCTGCTAAAGCTCCTACACTTCCTAAACCTAAAACCGCTGTACCATCAGTAATAACAGCAACCAGATTACCCTTAGTCGTGTATTTATAGGCTAATTCTGGATCTTTAGCAATTTCACGTACAGGTTCTGCAACACCAGGAGTATATGCTAAGGATAATTCATCTTGAGTAGCACAAGGCTTACTAGAAATTACACTTATTTTTCCTGGAATTGGATGAGCATGATAATTTAGAGCCTTTTTTCTTAACTCTTGATGTTTCACTTCATTAGTTTTATCAGACATGAAGATCTCCTCATATTTTCAGATCATACGCTGTTCGTATAGAAATTGACTGATGACCCTTATAAGTATTCACCCAACCTCTCACACTGACCAACTGACCTAATATAGTGTTAAAATTAATATCTGGAAAGTAAATTTTATCTTTTTTTGCAATACGAATTGATAATTGATGGCTTAATTTAAGATAAATACTATTACGACTTTCACTATAATCTAAAATCGTGCCTCGAATAAAATACAGGCCTTTAGCTTTTTTTGATAATAATTTTGCATCAATCCACTGATTTTTTGGCAATTGCCAAATTCCTAAATTTTCTAGTCGTGCTTTATTTTCTATCCTTCGATAACAGCCCACTCGTGCATCATTTGGAGGAATGACAAGACTTTGAGCAAATCCCTTTGCTAATAAGATCTGTTCTATACTACGCCCATCTTCAAGATTAACATACGCAAGTATACGCTTATAACGATCTTTTTTTTGTTGATCGTAAGATAAACCCACTCTTTTATTATGCCTCAATAAATGCTTTACTAATTGGGTTGCTTGTTTAGAAAAAGGTTGTGATGCTTTGCCATGATAAGCTCTTTCTGGTGTATTTATACCCAGTAAACGAATTTTACGACCATCTTTTAAGTGAAGAGTATCACCATCAACAATTCTAGACACTATACCCCAGTTACTCATAGTATCTAAGCGTTGCTGATTATTTAAACAAACATCATTTGCTTGTACAAATGAAATAAAAAAGAAATTAAAAATTATTAATACATATAAAAAATACATAATCAAGCATAAAAAAAGCACTTTGAACATCAAAGTGCTTTTTTTTATAAACTTTTCAATAAATGTTTATTTTTTCATGCCATATTTCTTACGGAATTTATCAACACGTCCAGCAGTATCAACCAATTTCTGCTTACCTGTGTAAAAAGGATGGCATTCTGAGCATACTTCAATGGATAAGCTGTCATTATCAATTGTAGAACCTGTTGTAAAAGTATTTCCACAACTACAATTTACTTGAATTTGATTATATTTTGGCTGGATATCTGCTTGCATAGTATTATAAACCTTATAAAATTCTTATAATGCCGCCATCAATTTAAGAAATGAATATTCACTAATAAAATGACACCGCATTTATTTTGGAGTGTAAATATTACTCTTGTTTATGGTATTTTTCAAGTAAAATATAAAATAGTTTAAGTATGTCTTATTAACTGACCTTACGCACCCTTTAACGCCAACAATTCCTGATAAGCTATTTAATTGGCTTTAATAAGAAGTTGAGCTCTAAGAGCAAAATGATTTACTTGACGTGGTCTAATAGACATGGACACGTTCCTGTTTTAATGTGCCAAAAAAGCTTTCTACCACGGCATTGTCCCAACCGTCACCTT
>JAGLFC010000161.1 GCA_023144715.1 Gammaproteobacteria bacterium
CCACCACCCTGACAAGGCGGTGAGTCAGACACTTGACCTTGGCGTTTCAGCCATTCATCTGGGGTAAACGTGTGCATAGAAAGGGCATGAATTTTATTTGCCAATTCTTCTTTAAGCACGTTATTAACCGCTCTATGACGCTTAATAAGCGCTTCCCCTTCAAAGATTTTAGACACAATTTGCACTTTAAAATGTGACTCTGAACCTTCAGGTACGTTATGGGTATGGCTTTCATTGTCCACCACTAAATACTCTGGTGCAAAGGCTTGTGTGAGCTTTTGCTCAATAACAGCTTGAATAGTCATGATATATCACCGATTACTTATGCTTAATTAATATCCTCTCTATATTAGGTTGTTATTATTATTTTTCAAGTCAAAGCATAAAATGTTAAACTATACGTCTCTTTTTTTAATTTCACCCATAACGGACAAGACGGTTAACGATGCAAAATCTCTGGAATGAACAACAGGCACAACACATTATTTCTGGTGAAACGAATACAGATTTAGCCCTTAGAGTGTATAGTTCACGTTTATTAGGACAAGATAAATCGCTGGTATTACATGGTGGAGGCAATACCTCAGTTAAAATTGATGAAACCAATATTGTGGGTGAGACAGAAAGCATTTTATATGTTAAAGGCAGTGGCTGGGATCTTGAAAGTATTGAAGCTCAGGGTTATGCCCCTGTGCGTATGGCACATCTGCTCAAACTGGCTCAATTAAAAACACTCACTGATGCTCAAATGGTCAATGAATTAAAAACCCATTTGACTCGTGCCAATGCCCCTAATCCTTCGGTAGAAACTATTTTACATGCCTTATTACCTTATAAATACGTTGATCATACTCATGCGGATGCAGTGGTGAGTATTACCAATACTCAGGATGGTATGGCACGTATTAAGGATCTTTATGGTGATAAGGTGGTTATTATTCCTTATGTGATGCCCGGTTTTGATCTGGCTCGTTTATGTGCAGAACTTTATCCACAGCAATCAGGTTCTCAAACCATTGGTATGGTATTGATGAATCATGGTATTTTTTCGTTTGGTGAGTCCGCTCAAGAATCATACAATCGTATGATTGAACTGGTGGCAATGGCAGAGGACTATTTAGAACAACACACTGCTTGGGATATTAACCAGAATAAAAAAGAAAATGCTTTATTAGATGCCGATAATCTGGATATTTTAACCATTGCTCAATTGAGACAAGCACTATCCTCTCATCTGCAACAGGCGATTATTTTACACCAACATAGAGATACACAAACACTCACTTTTGCCAATGACCATAATATAAAGAGTATCAGTCAACAAGGGCCCGCAACCCCTGATCATGTCATTCGTACCAAGCAAGTTCCTATGCTAGGAAATGGAAATACTTCAAAAAATAGCCTAAAGCATTCATTAAATGAATATATCAATGCTTATAGTGAATATTTTAAGCAAGGTTCAATAACCCCTGCGGATGGTCAGAAAAAAACCATGCTTGATCCTTTACCACGGATTATTCTTGATACTCAGGGAGGCATGTTTACTTTAGGTAAAAGTATCAAAGAGGCTTATATTATCCGTGATATTTATCAACACACCATTGATATTATTTTACGTGCTACGCAATTAAGTGGCTTTCAGGCACTCCCCTCTCAAGATATTTTTGATGTTGAGTATTGGGAACTTGAGCAAGCTAAATTAAATAAAGCAGGTAAAACTCCGATATTCTTAGGTGAAGTTGCTTTAGTGACAGGTGCAGTCAGTGGTATAGGAAAAGCCTGTGTCGACTCACTTTTAGCCCGTGGTGCGTCTGTCGTAGCGATTGATATTTTACCTGACATTGAAACCTTATATCAACGCGATGATTATTTAGGCATTACTTGTGATGTCACGGATGAAAGTGCTTTAGAAAAAGTTTTAGAACACACAGTACGTACCTTTGGTGGTTTAGATATGCTGATACTCAATGCTGGTATTTTTCCAGTGGGTTGTAAAATTGAAGCACTGACTTTAAGCCAATGGCGTAACGTCATGGACATTAATTTAGACGCTAATCTTTCCTTACTCAGCAAAGCACATCCCCTCTTAACATTAGCCCCCAATGGTGGACGCATTGTCGTCATGGGATCTAAAAATGTCCCAGCTCCAGGTCCTGGTGCGGCAGCTTATTCAGCGGCTAAAGCTGCTTTGACTCAATTAGCAAGAGTGGCTGCCTTAGAATGGGGACAGGATAATATCCGTATTAATACTTTACATCCTAATGCTGTATTTGATACGGCTATCTGGACACCTCAGGTACTTGCTGCTCGTGCGAAACATTATGGTATGAGTATTGAAGAATATAAAACCAATAATCTCTTAAATACAGAAATCACTTCACAAGATGTGGCAGAATTAGCCGCTGAGATGTGTGGTCCACTTTTTGCTAAAACAACCGCCGCACAATTACCTATTGATGGTGGTAATGATAGAGTTATTTAAACACATTAATTTTATAAACAAATGGTCATCAAACAATGAAAAAATCATTATATCAAGCAATTTTTTTAAGTCTTAGCACTTTAACAGTGTCTCAATTAGCCTATTCAGATGTAACAGTGGTCTATGAACAATCCAATGGTACACAAAAAATAAGTACAACCATGCAAGTAAAAGATAATAAAATTCGTTTTACTCCCGCCAATCAAAATAATAATTATAGTATCTACAATAGCCAAACCAATCAACTCGCCAATATTGATTATGCTAAAAAACAATATATGATGATGGATGAAAAAATCATCAAAGAACAAATGAACCAAGCAAAAAAAAGAATGGATGCTATGCGTCAAGCCATGCAAGAAAAGATGAAGGATATGCCTCCTGAAAAAAAGAAACAGGTTGAAAAAATGATGAACGAGCATCTTTCACAAGTCGATAACACACAAACACCTCAAACACTTGAACAGAAAAAAACCTCTCGCACAGAAACTATTTCTGGTATTCTATGCACTGTTTATGAGGCATCACTAAATGGACGTAAGCACAGTGAACTGTGTATGACTCAAGCGGATAAAATGGGTATTGATAATAATGACGCTGATGCTTTAATGAACATGCAGAATTTTATGAAACGTATACAAAGGGTTGCTCAAACAACCATGGGGAACAATACTGCTATCACAGCAGATATTGAAGGAATTCCTCTCCATACAACACTCTATAAAGAAGATGGAAGCATCAGTTTGGACACTCGTTTAATTAATATTTCAAGGGATAAGCTCAGTGATAAAATTATTACTATACCCACTGATTTTACGATTAAAGCAATACCTAAAATAGGAGAATAGAGTGTCATACAGACTCTAGCTCCTATTAGTTTTATAGCACTATTTTTTTAATGAATTAAATGCTGCTGTAAAACCACTTAAAGAAATAGGAATTTCAATCACCTGTTGTTGTGCTGTGACAAACTTAACGCCTCCCTTAGAACCACCTTTCATACCTTTAATAAGGGTATCATCTAATTGTACAATGGCAATACAACCATTATTGATACATACACCAAAAGGTGCGCGGGTTGCTTTTTCTGAACCTGCTAGAAATTCAACACCAGGTGGTAATAATACCCCTAATGGCAAAGTAATAAGTGCTTGAGGGGTTGTTTTTTCAGGTGGATAGCCGACTGCAATTTGCATAGCAACCTTGCCTTTATCATTAGTCACATTTTGAAAAATATTACACATCTTCTTTTTTGTTTTGGGCGATTCTTCACAGACAACAGTCCAATCTTTATAAGTTCTTCCTTTTTCAGGTTTTGCTTGAGCCTGTGATATAAAAATAAAACACAATGCAATAATTGATAGTAGTGTTGGGCGTAAAATAGATAACATTAATTTTTCCTTCTATGGTATAAAAAATAATAAATACATTATGTATATCTTCATTGTATCGTTTTTAGGGTGATATTTACAAACTTAGTTTCAATTAAAAGTACAATATGGAAAGGGGAAATAATGTCCTAAAATAAAAAAGC
>JAGLFC010000162.1 GCA_023144715.1 Gammaproteobacteria bacterium
TTCAGAACCTTGGTAAAGTGTGGAGTCTCTAGCACCTGCCCCTAATGCCAACTCTTTAAAGGCTCGAAATTCTATTTGTGTGATACCGCCCTTCATTGTTTCCATTGGATGAACCACTATTAACGGTTTTAAAAATGTCGGCTTAAACATTGTATCAATAATATGCTGTAAAATTTTCTCTGCGACCACAAAATTTGAAATGAGTGTTCTAGGGTGAGAAAAAGGATTAATAATGGTCGTTTGTAATTGATTGTCCATTGAATCTGCACGATTACCAACAGCAATAATGACTTCTTTGCCTTTGTTATTTTTTTGTAGTGCCATTAATGGTTTTTCGTCGTAACGATTACCCGAATTAATATCCGTGACTTTAATTCTATTTTCCCATATTTGTACATATAAAACAGGATTGAATTTTTTTATTATTTGTTCAAACATCATATTTACTTTTTAAATTTAAGCCCACACTACTTTCCCTAGTCTATATTTTAAGGAAATTAACACCATTAATGAATACTCATTGTATCTTACACCATAATTCCGTATTATTATTTTAGAATAAAAAAAATTATACCTATACTGATGGCTATAAATAACTGACTGACAAGAGAAACATAATGCAAGTAACAGGACTTATTTTAGCAGGTGGACGTTCCAGCCGTATGGATGGTCAGGACAAAGGCTTGCTACAATTACATCATCGTCCTATGATTGATTATGTTATCGAACGTATGAAGCCACAAGTTAAACACATTGTAATCAGTGCTAATCGGCATATTAAACATTATCAAACTTTTGGTTATGATGTCTTGTTGGATGATTATGATGATTATCGTGGACCTTTAGCGGGTATGGCTCGTGGACTCACACACACTAAGAGTGATTATTTATTAACCGTACCTTGTGATGGACCTCTACTGCCTCTGGATCTTGCCTCTAGAATGCTTGATTTTGCTCAATTCAATACTGCTAAGGCTGTTTTTGTTTTTGATGGTCGTTATAAGCAACCGACTTATAACTTAATACATAAAGATTTATTACCTCAGTTAAATCATGCCATTACACATAAAAAACACAAGCTAGGTCAATGGTTAATTGATAATGACGCACTGCCATTGGATTTTAGTGATCAAACCTCTGCATTTTTAAATATTAATACCTTAGATGACTTTTCTTCACTCAATAAAATATTAAATAAGTCACTTTATTAATTCGCCTCACTTCTCACAAATAAGGTGATTCATCCTCACTATTAAGTTCTTCTAATGCTTGTTCAGCAATAGCAATCACTTTTTTATCGTTGCTCATATCAATAATATTTTCCAAAGCGTACAAAGAAATATCCAACATTTTATCCATCTCAAGAATAATGTTTGTTGCTTCACGAATACCATCAATTAATTCTTTCATGTCTTCTGGTACATTAGGATCATTAAGCAATTCATCGGTAATACGAGATAAATCAGACCTTTTTCTATCAGAAAAAGATGAGCCTTGTTTGATACGCTGTAATTCATTGGCTAAACCTGCTTTACCATTAAAGACCGCTCCTTCAAAAAATCTTTTTAAGACAATATTGACTTCATCAGGATTAAAGTATTCTGTATCAAAATTTTTACCTAATGATTCTTCTAATAGTGCTTCATTACGTTCATTAACTGATGCTGCTAATTGCTCTAATAAATCTTTATAAGCCCAGATGCCACCGCAATTTTCTGGTGGGCAAGCACGCTTACCTTTTATACATACCACTGGCAATTGATCTTTTGTATGAGGCAATAATTTTTCTAATACTATTTTATGACTCCAATCATTGCCAAAATCATAATCATAACTCAACCAATCTTTTTCTTTTTTAAGAATTTCATTAAGTAATACCTGTGATTCATCAATAGATTCATCTCTTCCAAAATCCAATACAACATTATTATTTTTAGGGGCATACATCGTTTTATTTGAATCTACAAATTGGTGTAAGTGGCTATCTGTCCAGCCCATAGCAATCTGTAAACAATCATGTAAAGCCTCTAATGTTATGCGACTATCTACTACCAAACGTCGCCAAATAGGTGGCTTTGCATCATTTAAATTCACTTTAATTTGATAATTTTGACGTAAATGGACAACATTTGATTTTTCTATCATTTTATAATTCTCAGTTATTACATTTATTAGATATTTTATCACTTATTATTGATTAATCCTTAATTTTTCTAAAAATATCATATCCAGTTGTCTCACAAAATAAACTCAATCACTTCTGTGTTTGTGAATTATAATAATATGATTTAGAATAAATTGAACCGAAAAAAAAATAATAACGGAGATATATAATGAAAAAATCACTCTTGACCTCATTAATGATTGCCTCAATGGTATCCATAAGTTCAGTATCTGCTAATTCATGGGGACCATGGGGAGACAATAGTAATAACAATACCCATTGGAATGGTAATAACGCTAATAATATGTACAATAATACTTATGCCACAGGTCATAGCAATGGTTGGGGGGATGGCTCTGGTAATGCTGATATGGACGGTGATATTAAAATTGTTATTAAAGCACGTGGTCGTGGTCGTGGCAATATAAGTACTCGTACATCAGCCTATGGTAATGGTTCTGCAAAGGGTAATAATAACTGGAATAACAACTTTCAAAGCTACGGTGATCAACGTTATATGAATAATAACTCAGGTTATTATTATGCACCGATTCCTGTACTTAAACCTCAAAATACTGCTCACGCTAATGAAGTACAGAAACAACAGATACAAGCGATGCAACAAGAATATTATCATCAGGTAAAAGTGGCTCAAATGACTGCTGCTCGAATCAAAGCAGCACAAGTTATTGCGGCTAAAACAAAAGCGGCTCAAGTAACTGCAGCACAAATAAAAGCAGCTCGTGCTTATGAAGAAATTATGCAAGCAACAGCCAATCAGGCTTCTGAAATACCCAATGCTATTGAAGTACCCACCTCTACTGCGATAGAAACGTCTAAAGCTGACATACCTAAAATCGAAACCTCTAAAGCAGAGACGATTATATTACAATAAGTAACACGTTAAAAAAATAATAGGGATTGCTCATTAATAGTCACTAAAAATAATGAGTAAATTCCACATATAGAAAAGTATTAAACCCTCAACAAAAAATAACCATAATTTTAAATAAAATGGTTCTCAATAACTGACCTTACGCACCTATCC
>JAGLFC010000163.1 GCA_023144715.1 Gammaproteobacteria bacterium
ATGAGTCGTCAAATTGGCATAAAGTATGGGTAATTTTTTTGGTAGATGTTCAGGTTTTCTGATAATCGTAAAACCATTATTACCAAAAATATGGGGTAAGTATTCACCACCCTGATCATCAATGGTAATACAAAACGTTTGTAAGCCTTTGGCTCGTGCTTCATGAATCGCATGGCGAGTATCTTCAACTCCATAACGCCCTTCATATCGATCTAAATCATTGGGTTTGCCATCCGTTAGGATTAATAATAAACGTTGCTGGGTATCTTGAAGTTCTAATTTATCGGAGGCATAACGTATCGCTGCTCCCATGCGCGTATAAAAACCGGGTTTGATTGCCTGAATTCTTGAACGTACAATACCGTTATAACGTTCTTGAAAAGTTTTCAAAGTATTAAAACGGATATGACCTCTATTACGCGATGAAAAACCATAAATAGCAAATTGATCGCCCGTATTACGCAAGCTTTCACTGAATAAAAAGAGAGAATCTCGTATCACATCAATAATACGTGCCTCATTCGAGAGCCAGCTATCGGTTGATAAGGAAAAATCGGCCAATAATAAACACGATAAGTCACGTTCTGTCGAGCGTAATTGTTGGTATAAATCAGGTTGTTCAACCTTGTGACCACTAAAACGTTCACCCATATAATTAATATAGGCATCTAGATCCAATTCACTGCCTTCACTTTGATGACGATGCCAAACCCGTTTTGTGGTCAGTGCTTCAAGTTGTTGGCGTAATCGTTTGGCCGTACGACGCAATCGTTCAGGGAGTTCTCCCTTTGCAGAGTTCTCTTCGTTCACACTGTTATGGATATAATTCACCACGGAACAATAATCAGATTGTAGTATTTTCTTTTTATAATCCCATTCAGGCAACATCACATCACTTTCAAAAATGACTTCATGTTCTGAATCCGCTGGTAAATCCAAATCAAATTTTACTTTACCACCACTGGTTTTGCCATCACGAGCCACGGATAAAAAATCCATATCATCCGCATTACTATCTGCTTCGTTCTGATCAGCTTCATCATCTTCATCGACGGTACGATCCACATTAACAAATTCACTCAAACCAAAAATAGTATCAAAACGATACATTAAAAAGCCATCTTTTCCTTCAGGCATATCGACACGTTCGGCATTACGGCGTTTATTTTGTTTTTTCTTTTTGTCTGGCTTGGAATCAGGTGACTGTTCTTCATCATCCTCTAGTTCTTCTGCTGGTTTCTTTTTATTGGAGAGATCCACAACTTCGGGGGGATTCGGATGTGGCCAGAGTATCACTGACTTAGGTGCATGTTGAGTGGTGGGTAAAATGTCCACAGTCGTGGGCTGTTGTAGTGCTTGAGCAATCGCATCTTCTTGTGTTTGTTCTTGTTCTGTGAAAGTTTCATCAATATGGCGAATAGGTAAATATGCCTTTACCAAGCGATCATAACGTGATTGTAGTCCAGGAAAACGCTCTAATACTTGTTGGGTTAATAACTGACTATAGGAAAACCAGCCTTGTAAACCACGTTCACGAGCGGAAGGGCTTTCTAAACATTGAGCATTAATCGCTGCTAACCAATAATATAAATCTTTGTTTAAGTCCGTTGTTGCAAAATAATTAATCTGTTTAGGTAAATGTAAGGTATCTTCATCTTGCCAACTCAGTTCCGTATATTTACCTGTCCCTGCAACTCGATGTTTCCAATTGCGTTTGGCATAGTGTAGCGTTGCCATAGATTCCACAATGCGTAAACCATTATCGCCCCCTAAGGCACGAAAAAATATACCCAATGACTTGCTAATCTCAGCCAATGTCACCGTTGCTTCCTTATGGCTATGATCAGACACCGAAGTGACTAATTTATCCCAGAGTTGCCCAACGTGTTCTTCCACTATTAATTACCTATTGAATAAACGACTAACGACCAAAAGAGGCATACACTACTTCCATCAATGCTTTTACAACATCTTCTTCATCACTCAATGGCTCAATCAAACCCGCCAGACAGGCTTCAACAGGATCAAAGCCTGATTTAATCAAACGTGCGGTATACACCAATAAACGAGTACTTGCACCTTCTTCCAGATCATGATCCTTTAATTGTCGTAAGGCATTTGCCATAGAAACTAATTTTTTTGCCATTAAGGGATCAACGCCTGTTTCTTGTTCCACTACTGCTTGTTCTTGATCGGCTTTGAGATAATTAAAACTCATGGAAATAAAACGTTGTCGCGTACTCGGCTTGAGTCCCTTCATCATGCTTTGATAACCGGGATTATAGGAGACCACCAACATAAAATTATCAGGGGCGTGTAGCGTTTCACCGGTGCGATCAATGGGTAGAATACGGCGATCATCGGTTAAAGGATGTATCACAACGGTGGTATCTTTACGGGCTTCAACTACTTCATCCAGATAACAAATTCCACCCCCTCTAACTGCTCGAGTTAAAGGACCATCATTCCAAATGGTTTGACCATCACCAATTAAATAACGTCCTACTAAGTCTGATGCGGTGAGATCATCATGACAAGAAACGGTATGTAATGGAATATTCAAACGAGCCGCCATGTGGGCAATAAAACGTGTTTTACCACTGCCTGTCGGGCCTTTTAACAGCACAGGTAATTGATTTTTATAGGCATGTTCAAAAAGTGATTCTTCATTACCTTGAGGGGAATAAAAAGGAATTTCAACCGTATTTTTTGTTTCTTTTGTTGTCATTTTTTATGGGATCTCTGTTATAAAATATCATCTAATATAAGGCATTTTTAATTATACACTAGATAGGTAATAGCCTGTGAAAATAATGATTGGGATAATATAAACAAAACCTAGCATGGCTAAACGCCAAAACCCTCTGACATTTTTTAAACCGATATAATAATCAATAATTAATTGTCCTTTTATGGTCACTGTCAGTAATAAAATACCTACAATGGCAAGCCCTGATAATTCTAAAAAACCCACATAAGCAGTACTAATGGTTAATAAAATCAATACAACCCATATAATCGTGAGTTGTTTTGTTGATGCAAAGTTACTCTGAGACATAATAATTTTCTTCTTTAACGGATAATATAAACTAATGGAAAAAGCACAATCCACAATAAATCGACCATGTGCCAATAAGATGCACCTGTTTCAATATCTTCGTGAGATTGAGCACTGTATTTTCCTTTTTGTAAATAGTAATAAAGGATTATCAAAATCACCATACCTAAAAGTACGTGCATAAAGTGAAAAAAGGTCAAAGAAATATAGAAGGTATAAAAGGTATTGGTACTTAAATTAATACCAGCACCAAAAACATGAGAATATTCCCATATTTTTACCCCAACAAATACAGCCCCCATAAACAAGGCAAGCAATAACATCTGTCCAGTACGTTTAATATTATCATTACGTATAGCATGAATGCCTAAGGCAACAAAATAACTACTGGTAATTAAAGCAATGGTGTTAATCACACCACCAATACGATGCAATTCTAATTGATATTCATTAAAGAGTTCCACATTATTGCTACGCACCACCACATAGACAATAAAAAACACACCAAAAACCAGCATCTCAGCCATAATAACAAACCAGATGGCTAAATCTCCTGGTAAGGGATCTTTAGTAGACATATTAAAAGCCTTTTATATTGTTTGAAAAAATTAGTATAAAGGTAATAATGTTTATTCTATGCAATAGAACTCACATATAGCATCACATCCTCTATTAAACCCCAAAGTTTCTAAAATTGATAGCAATACTTTAATCAAACAAGCCTCATAACTTGCTCACTTAAAGGTGGGTAGGATCATTATGATAAGAAGTGGATTAAAACGTTAATTTAATAAATTTAAGGAGTGTTTCAAAATGTTAATAGCCTATTAACACTTTGTTTGGCTAGATAGAAAAAAATATATTCATATCCATAATATAAAATATGAGTATGAGGGCTTTTTTAAAAATTTTGCCTAGTTGATTTGCTAGTATTTGTTATGCTAGAGTATTCTTGAAATTCCAATCTTGGATAGCATTTTTTTCTTTTATTTGACTATGAGTCGAATTCATCTCTGGTCAGTATGACTCTTTAATTTCAATATTAATTACAAGGTTTTAATAGTATGAATATTCTTGTCGCTGATATTGGCGGTACTAAAACTAATTTAGGTCTTTTTTCAGTTCAAGGCTTACACGTTAAATCATTATTTGAAGTGACTTATAGTAGCCATCATTATGCCTCAATAGAAGAAATCGTGGTACGGTTTATTGCACACATAGTTGCCCAAGATAAAGGACAAACACTGGTTGATTCTATTCATAATGTTTGTATGGGCATCGCGGGTCCTATTAAAGATAATTATTGTGCGGTCACAAACTTGCCGTGGGTGATTGATGCCAAACAACTTCAAAAACAGTTTTCTTGGGAGAGCGTCCATTTACTCAATGATTTAGAAGCGAATGCTTGGGGAATTGCAACCCTCAATAAAGAAGATTTTGTGACTTTAAATGTAGGTGAAGTCATCACTGAAAAAGCAGGCTCAGGGAATGCTTCTATTATTGCTGCCGGAACAGGTTTAGGAGAAGCAGGTTTATTTTGGGATGGCAATCAACACATCCCTTTTGCATCTGAAGGAGGGCATACTGATTTTAGCCCTAGTACGGAACAAGAATATCGTCTGCATCAATTTCTGAGTGATAAGTATCAGGGGCATGTGAGTTGGGAGCGGATTGTCTCGGGTATGGGCTTAGAAAATCTCTATCTTTTTTTATGTCATGATCAGCAAATAATTCCACCTCAATGGCTACAACAACAAATACAAAATGGTGATCCAGCAGAGGCTATATCAAAGGCAGCAACAGAAGAGAAGGATAAACTCTGCCAAGACGCTTTGGAGTGGTTTGTGTATCTATATGGTGTGGAAGCAGGTAATCATGCCTTAAAAATAATGTCCACTGGTGGGGTATTTTTGGGGGGTGGTATTGCTCCTAAAATTATTAAGCATTTACAAACAGGACGTTTTATAGAAGCATTTTTTTCCAAAGGACGTATGCAATCAATTTTACACACCATGCCTGTTAAAGTGATTATGAATGATAAAACAGCTCTTTATGGTGCTGCCTTTTATGCGTCTCAATATGTTCAATAAGCGTATTAAACTTTTTTTTTTACTATTATTTTTATTATTTTTACCCATCAATATATTAGCTGATACTATTCGTATTGCGGTTGCCAGTAATTTTAGTCACGCAATAAAAGATATTGCCCACCGTTTTGAAGTACAAACGGGTCACAAAGTGATTTTAATCTTTGGTTCTAGTGGTAAACATTATGCTCAAATTATTAATGGTGCACCTTTTGAACTCTTTTTTTCTGCGGATACAATACGACCTTCTTTATTAGAAAAAAAAGGTTTAATACAAGATAATAGTCGTTTTACTTATGCCATTGGACAAGTGGTATTATGGAGTCCTAATCACTCTTTAATTGATAAGACAGCACAAATTTTGCATAAAGCCTCCTTTCGTTATTTAGCTGTGGCAAATCCAAAACTTGCCCCTTACGGAAAAGCTGCCCAACAAATATTGACTCAACAAGGCTTATGGACAACACTTCGTTTACGTATGGTACGTGGTGAAAATATTGGGCAAACCTTTCAGTTTGTTAAAAGTGGTAATGCCGAATTAGGATTTGTTGCTTTTTCACAAATTAAAAGCCCTGATAAAAAAATAAAAGGATCATATTGGAAGCCTGATCAAGCACTTTATGATCCTATTCAACAACAGGCGGTTCTACTCAAAAATAATGATCTTGCTCGTGCTTTTTTAAAATATATTAAGCAAGATGAAGCATTAAATATTATTCGTGCTTATGGCTATAGAACACCCTAAATGCTTACTGAAAATGACGTTTATGCACTTTGGATCACGTTAAAATTAGCCTCTATCACAACGATTATTCTATTAATTATAGGGACTCCTATCGCGTGGTGGTTGGCTAAGAGTCGTTGGCGTTATAAATTTTTAATTGAAGCTGTTATAGCCTTACCTTTAGTATTACCACCGACTGTATTAGGTTTTTATTTACTGATTGCACTAGGGCCACACGGCCCTATTGGAGGGATGATGCAGGCTTTGGGAGGGCAATCACTGGCATTTACCTTTACTGGATTGGTGATTGGTTCTGTTTTTTATTCGATGCCCTTTGTGATACAGCCCTTACAAAATGCTTTTTATGCGATGGGAACTCGTCCAATGGAAGTGGCGGCTACTTTAGGTGCATCACCATTAAATCGTTTCTTTACTATTGCTATTCCACTGGCTCGTTCTGGATTTTTAACAGCCACTGTATTAGGCTTTGCTCATACATTGGGAGAGTTTGGTGTAGTATTAATGATTGGCGGTAATATTCCTGGTGCGACTCAAGTGATTTCGATTGCTATTTATGATCATGTAGAAGCACTTGAATATACACAGGCTCACTGGATATCGGGCAGTTTATTACTTTTATCTTTTTTTATGTTAATGATGGTATATGCTTTTAACCGCCGTTTTATGGTGGTACGTACATGAGTATAGAAGCACAATTTTATATTGATCGAGGGGATTTTTCTCTGGATATTAATATCAATATTCCTAGTAGTGGCGTAACGGCTATTTTTGGTGCTTCAGGTTGTGGTAAAACCACCTTATTAAGAGCTATTGCTGGTTTAGAGCCTGATTGTCAAGGATCATTAACAGTGGGTGATGAACAATGGCAAAGTAAACACTATAGTCTGCCTCCTCATAAACGCTCTATTGGTTATGTTTTTCAAGAACCTAGCCTGTTTTCTCATCTTAATGTACAAGAGAATCTTGATTATGGACGTAAGCGTTCACACTCTTCACGCTCAAAAATTTCACTAAAACATACCATTCAATTATTAGATTTAGGGCATTTATTGGATCGTAAGCCTCACCAACTATCAGGAGGTGAACAACAAAGAGTCGCGATTGCACGTGCATTAGCGGTGAGTCCTGCCATGTTACTTCTTGATGAACCTCTGGCTGCCTTGGATATGTTAAGAAAGCAAGAAATTTTGCCCTATCTTGACTCTTTACAGAAAGAATTTAAAATCCCACTTCTTTATGTCAGTCATTCACGCGAAGAAGTTGCACATTTAGCAGATTATCTGATCTTATTGGATAAAGGGCGCATTCAAGCCACAGGAAGCGTGACAGAACTTTTTTCAAGACTGGATTTACCTCTGGCATACGGCTCAAAAACAGAAACGGTTATTACTGCCAAAGTGATTGGTTATGACAAAGAATTTGAATTAAATTTCCTTGATTTTTCCAGTGGTTATTTTTCTGTCATAGGGAAGCCATTATCTCTAGGCAGTCACACACGTTTACAAATATTAGCACGAGATGTGAGTATTACTTTAGAACATCAGTCTAAAACCAGTATTCTTAATATTTTTCCTGCCATCATTGATGATATGAGAAATGAAGGCTCAGCTCAAATTACTGTGCGATTAATGATAGGAACAATGGCTATCTTAGCAAGGATTACTCGAAAATCAGCCAGTGATTTAGGCTTAACAATAGGGTTATGTGTGTATGCTCAGGTAAAAACAGTTGCATTACTGAGTTAAATTTTTATATTTATTTGATTTAAAAACAAGAAATTTAGCACTTATTGAAGCGGATAAAAAAATGTATAATAGCTCATAATATTGGGTTGTATATTATTGGACTGTATTATCAGTATGATCAAATACTCAATTATGCCATTCTTTTTAACACTTTTAAAAAAACTGAGACTTTTAAATGGATAAGATTGCAATTATTGGAACGGCTTGTTTATTTCCAGAAGCTGAGACACCAGAGGCATATTGGCAAAATCTGGTGGCCAATAAAGATTCACGAGTGCCTGCACAAGCAGAGCAAATGGGACGTGATCCTAATGATTATTTTGCACCGACTAAAGGGGTTAAAGATAAATACTATTGTACCACAGGGGGCTATATTAATGGTTTCCAGTTTAATCCTCAGGGCTATGCACTGGATGCAACACAGCTCAAAGGGCTGGACAATACCTTTCAATGGTCATTGCAGGTCGCTCGTGAGGCATTAAAAGACAGTGGTTATTTAAATAATAAAGAGGTGCTTTCTCGTTGTGGTGTGATTCTTGGAAATCTATCCTTTCCAACCAAAGAATCCAATAAACT
>JAGLFC010000164.1 GCA_023144715.1 Gammaproteobacteria bacterium
CCATCACTACTAAATTCAAATTCATACACACGACAGATCTGCATATATCCTCTGGAATGCCGACACAAACGAAATTTAATAACATCCAAGGTATCATCCAAAAATTGCAAACTCATACGTTGACAAGCAAGTTTTGCTTCCTTGTAAGCAATTTCATAAGCACTGATAGAATTCCACCAATACCATATAAGAGCGACAATAATCAAAAAAACAATATAATTAAGCATAATGCTTACTATACCTGAGTATTTCTATTAAATATATGGCAAGTTTTTTATTATTTACTTGAAATACAAATTTGTTCACGTTATCCTACTAAGAGATATATTAATTATAATAAATAAAGGAAGTCGTAATGACGATAAAAAAACTATTTACTGCATCTGCTATTGGTTTAGCTATAAGTATCATGTCAGCTTCAGCCATAGCTGAAGGTGATGGTTTTGTTGCTGACTATGTCACTAACCCTTATGGTGAAGTGCTAAAAAATAGCTATGGTGAATGTTGGCGTGATCGTTTTTCTGATACCGATATAAAATTAGAAGAATGTGGTTATCAAAAAGAAGAAATGGGTATTTCTGAAGTAATTGTTACTGATGGTGTTAAAGAAGTCATTATGACGGATAATCCTCCTGCTTGCCCAGAAGTGATTGTTCTAAAAAATCTACATTTTGATTTTGATAGTACAATCGTACACGCTGATGATGAAGAAAAATTATTAAGTGCCCGTGATTTTATTCGAGCTGAAGTACCACAAGGCTGTTATAGAACAGAGTCTGTTTTAGTAATTGGTCATTCAGATAGTACGGGTCCTGCTGATTATAATGATAAACTTTCTCTAAAACGTGCTGAAGCAGTTGTTTCTTATCTTCAGTCAATTGGTACTAGAGTGGAGTTGATTGCACAAGGTAAAGGTGAGCGTGAACCTGTTGCTGACAATTCAACCCAAGAAGGTCGTGCTGAAAACCGTCGTGTTGTCATTGATATAGATGTCAGCAATAACTAAATTTTATTTGAGTAAAAATAGTTTACTCAAGTAATTAATTATAGTTAAAAAAGCCGTAACAGATTTTTCTATTACGGCTTTTTTAATAATAAAAAAATGATTAGCATTACCAGTTCTGACAATATTCTTATCCCTTCAACAAAAAAAATAGCTCATCAATGGGGCTTTATTTATTCTAGCTCACCCACATCACCTTTTTTTTTGCAATTAACACCTCAAGGCTTACAACTTGTTCAAACAACAAATCTCCAAAATACTAATAGTTTACCTAGCCCTATCCGTATAGATTTTTCATCAGGATCAGTGGCTCATCGACGAATTTTTGGTGGTGGAAAAGGACAAACTATTGCCAAAGCAGTGGGACTCAATAAACTACCAATACCTATCATCCTTGATGCCACTGCGGGTATGGGTAAAGATGCTTTTATATTTGCTAGTTTAGGTGCTAAAGTCATACTGATGGAACGTTCTCCCATTGTAGCAGCCTTACTGAATGATGCCTTAAATAGAGGACTAAAAAACGAGGAGATTGCTCCAATTATACAAAGAATGCAACTGCTTCATGATGATGCAAGATATATGAATGACACTACATTTTCTAATATAAGACCTGATATTATTTATCTTGATCCCATGTTTCCACATAAAAAAAAATCGGCTCTTGTTAAAAAAGAAATGTTAGCTTTTCAACAGATTATTGGTTCGGATAGCGATAGCGATCAATTACTCAATATTTGCCAACAAATCGCTCATAAAAGGGTGGTTGTCAAACGCCCTATTAAAGCACCTTTCCTAGATAATACCACACCTTCTTTTTCTATGAAAATGAAAAAACACCGTTTTGACATCTATATTTCAAACAATAACAAACCTGCCTAAGCACTTATCATTTCATAATCATGGGTGATCTCAACACTCTGTGCGAGCATAATGGATGCTGAACAATATTTTGTCGCCGATAATTCAACCGCTCTTTGCACCATTTTTTCTTTTAAATTATTGCCTGTAACTACAAAATGGATATGTATCTTAGTAAAAACCTTAGGATCAGTTTCAGCTCTCTGAGCTTCTAATTCTGCCACACAATCAATCACATCTTGACGTGAACGTTTTAAAATCAACATGACATCAAAAGAGGTACAACCTCCCAATCCCATAAGCATCATTTCCATAGGTCTAATACCCATATTTTTACCCCCTAAATCAGGTGGTCCATCCATAACGACTGCATGACCACTGCCTGACTGCCCTACAAACATCATATCTTCAAGCCATTTAATTTTTACTTGCATACTGATTTCCTTAATTTTTTAATGAATTTAATTTAACAAAATATAATCATATTTAGCCAAAAAATTGCTTGATAATCAAGAAAATGTCGATAGTTTTAATGAAATTACATTAAAACTATCAAAAAATAATAATTTCATGCTATGCTATCCTATTACTATAATTATTACTTCAATATAGAAAATGGATTATTATGTCGATCATTAAATTGCAAGAAGAAAATCTCGTTATTACCGAATTTTTAACTCACTGCCATAAACGTAAATATCTTGCTAAACAGCCCATTATTCAGGCAGGAACAGAAAGTGATACTTTATTTTTTATTGTGAAAGGTTCTGTCTCTGTTTTATTAGAAGATAAAGAAGATCATGAAATCGTCTTAGATTATCTTAACAACGGTGATTTTTTTGGTGAAATGGGCTTATTTGGTCAAACGTCTAATCGTAGTGCTTGCGTAAAAGCACGTACTGAATGCGAAATTGCTGAAATCAGTTATAGTAAGTTTAATACTCTTAGAAAAACACTTCCTGATATTTTATTTGAAATCAGTATACAAATCGTTAATCGTTTACGAAAAACAAGTAAAAAGGTTGGTGACTTGGCGTTTTTAGATGTCACAGGTCGTATTGCAGGTACATTACTAGAACTGGCCAAACAACCCGATGCTATGACTCACCCTGATGGTATGCAAATAAAAATCACTCGTCAGGAACTCGGTAAGATTGTGGGATGTTCTCGCGAAATGGCAGGTAGAGTGTTAAAAATTCTTGAAGAACAAAACTTAATTTATGTTAAAGGAAAAACCATTGTTATTTTTGGTACACGGTAAATTTATAAACCCTATTATAGCCTTATATATCACGGTTCTATAAATGAAAAAAATTATTATTGCATTATCTATTTTAAGCATATTACTCATTGGTGGCATCAAATTAGGCTTATCCTATTTTAGTCAACAGTTTGTTGATAATCAAATTAGACAGATGTCATCATTTGTACAGTTTAGTTATAAATCTATAGAAACTTCTATTATAGAAGGTAATATTATCATAAAAAATATTAAAGCCTTTATTCCTGCCATTAAAGAAAGCGTTCATATTAATGCCATAACGCTGACAGCTCCTGATGCAAAATCTCTATTTACTATCAATAAACAATTACAAAAAAATGAATTACCTCGTTCATTAAATGTTTTATTTTCTGGTATATCATTAGATTTAGACAGTAGTTTTATGAAAAGTCTTGATGATCCTAAAGCGAATATAAGTCCTATCGAAGTTATATCATCCCTTGCTTGTGGTGATATTCATCGTATTGGTGGCAGTGTTTTATCACAAATGGGCTATGATTCATTGAAATCCGATATAAGTTTGAATTATACCTTTGATCCACATAATAAAACCTTAAACTATACTATCAAAAATAAATTTTATGAAGTGGCTCAGATAAATTTTTCAGGAGTATTACATGAAGTTAGCAATCTTGAATCTTTTTCAAAAAGGAGTATCCGTCTTGGTACGACTGAACTTGAAATACTGGATAATGAATACATACTCCATAAAAATCGTTTTTGTGCCAAACAAGAAAAAGGCAGTCTTGATGACTATTATATAGAGCATACTCGTCAGTTTAATAATTATTTATCTGCTTATGGCATTAAAGTAGGAATAGGCTTATTAGATGCGTATCAAGATATGCTTAAACAATCTGCTGCTCTAACATTAACCGCAAATCTTATTAATTTATCAGGCACAGAAGAAATCATATTTTTTGCTCCCAATGATCTCATTCAATTTATTCAACTTAAACTTTTTGTCAATGATGAACAAGTGAATAAAATTTCTCTTGATATTGATAAAAACAAACTGGTTAACACGCTTGAACAAAAAACAATCGTACTAAAAACTAAAGCTGAAAAAAAGAAGCAAGTGGCTTTAGCATCCAAAAAATATCGTGTTGTTGCTGTATCTAATTTGCGAAAATATAATGGTTTTAGAGTAAAACTTAAAACAAAATCAGGAAAAAGATATAAAGGAAAGATTATCACAAAAAATCCTAATCGATATGAGATAGTCACTCGCTATCGTTCAGGAAATATAAGCTATTTTGTTGCGCCTAAGAGTATTAAAAAAGTTGAAGTGTTTAATTGGAAATAGTTAAATAGAAAACACTCGGTGTATGGCTGAAGTTAATTGTCTTAATTCATCTGAACGAATAATGTAAGGTGGCATAATATAAAGCAAACGATTAAAAGGTCTGATCCAAACGCCATAGTCCACTAGTTTTGCTTGCATGATGCTGATATCTATAGGCTCATGCAATTCAAGTACCCCAATAGCTCCCTTAATACGTACCTCTTTTACCTGAGCATATTGCAAACAAGTGGACAAGTCTCGCGTCATTTGATTTTCTATTTGTTGTACTTTACTCTGCCAATCGGATGCTAATAATACGTCAATACTCGCATTGGCTACCTGACACGCCAAAGGATTTGCCATAAAAGTAGGTCCGTGCATTAACACACCCACACCATCAGCACTGATCCCTTGCACAAGCTTGGCATTGGTTAATACCGCTGCAAGCGTCATATAACCCCCTGTCAGTGCTTTACCCAAGCATAAAATATCAGGGACAATATTGGCTTGTTCATAGGCAAATAAACTGCCTGTACGACCAAAACCCGTGGCAATTTCATCTAAAATAAGCAAGACATCATAGTGATCACAAATCCGTCTTAATTGTTGCAAATAGTCAGGACAATAAATACGCATACCACCTGCCCCTTGCACCAAAGGCTCAATAATGACTGCTGCAATTTCAGCTTGATGCTTTATTAATAACTGCTCTAAATCATCAATATTGGTGCTACCATCTGCAAAACATTCAGGGGCAGGTGCAAAAAAATGTTTCGGTAACACACCTTGAAATAAAGAGTGCATACCATTGACAGGATCACAGACTGACATGCCACCGAGAGTATCACCATGATAGCCATTACGCACGGTTAATAATTTTTGTTTATTCAATTTCCCTTGAGCAACCCAATATTGAATCGCCATTTTTAAAGCAACTTCTACCGCAACCGATCCAGAATCCGCTAAAAAGACATGTTGTAAGGGTTCTGCAGTTATATCAATGAGTTTTTTAGCCAATGTAACCGCAGGACGATGGGTTAAACCACCAAACATAATATGGGACATTGACGGTAATTGTTCTGTTATTGCAGTATTTAAAACAGGATGATTATAACCATGAATAGCCGCCCACCAAGACGACATACCATCAATGAGTTCACGCCCATCGGCTAATTTAATGCGTACACCGTGAGCGGATTCAACAGGATAGCAGGGTAAAGGATCGGTCATACTGGTATAAGGATGCCAGAGATGATCCCGATCATAATTAAGCCAGTCTAAAGTATTATTCAAAGCGAATTATGAAGTTTGATCAAATAATTCTGCTAATTTTTTACCAGGTTGTTCAGCTCTCATAAAAGATTCTCCTACCAAGAACGCATTGACCTGATGTTCTTTCATTAAAGCCACATCTTCTGGCAAATGAATAGCACTTTCTGTGACGACAATACGATCCTTAGGGATCATATCCAATAACTCAATAGTAGTCTTTAAAGTCGTTTCAAAGGTTCTTAAATTACGATTATTAATGCCAATTAAACGGGTTGATAATTGCAAAGCACGTTCTAGTTCCTGCTGATCATGCACTTCAACTAAGACATCTAAATCCAATTTTTGAGCCAACGCAGAAAATTCACTCAGTTGCCGATCACTTAAACAGGCTACAATTAATAAAATAGCATCCGCACCAATTAAACGAGCTTCATAAATTTGATAGGGATCAATGACAAAATCTTTACGCAATACAGGTAACTCACAGGCATTTTTAGCCTGTTGTAAATAGCTATCACTGCCTTGAAAAAAATCAATATCCGTAAGTACTGAAAGACAAGCAGCACCTCCCTCTTGATAAGACTGTGCAATATCAGCAGGGATAAAGTGTTTCCGTATCAAGCCTTTGCTTGGAGAGGCTTTTTTAATTTCAGCAATTACAGCTAATTGCCCAGCAGTGATTTTATGTTCAATGGCTTGTACAAAACCTCGTGTTGCAAAATCAGATTCATTTTTTCTTTGTGAAAGTTCATCCATCATTAAGGATAATGATTTTTTGGCACAGAGTGCATCCACTTCCTCACGCTTACGTTTGAGAATTTTGACTAAAATATCAGGAGGATTAATGTTATTCATATTTTTTATTTATACTTTTATTCAGTACGACTTAATAGACTATTAGTTAACCAGAAAAGGATTGTGTTAATTGAACTAATTGTGACATTTTTTCTTTAGCCGCTCCAGAAGCAATTGTTTGTTGAGCCAATTCAACACCTTCTTCTAATGTTTGACTTAAACCAGCACAATAAATAGCAGCCCCAGAATTAAGCGTCACAATATCTCGTGCGGCTCCCATCTTATTATCTAAAACACCTTGCACCATTGCTAAAGATTCTGTCGCACTATTGACCATAATATCATCAATACTAGAACGAGTCAGACCAAATTGTTCAGGCGTGATACTGTAATTTTTAATAGCACCTTCAGGGGTTAGTTCACACACATAAGTCTCACCCACCATACTGATTTCATCCATACCATCCGCAGAATGTACCACCATAACATGCTGACTGCCTAGATTTTTTAATACATTAGCTAAAGGTTCAAGCCATTTTTTAGCAAAGACACCCAGTAATTGATTAGGTGCACCTGCTGGATTGGTTAACGGCCCGAGTAAATTAAACATTGTGCGAATGGCTAATTCTTTACGGGGTCCAATGGCATGTTTCATGGCACTATGGTGCAATGGGGCAAACATAAAACCAATGCCCAGTTCTTGAATACATTGCTCGACATGAGCGGATGTCAGATCTAAGTGTACTCCACCTGCCTCAAGAATATCAGCGCTGCCTGAGGTACTGCTCACCGAGCGATTGCCATGTTTTGCAACCGTTGCACCCGCTGCTGCTGCGACAAAACAGGCTGTTGTAGAAATATTAAACGTATGTAAACCATCACCACCTGTACCGACAATATCAACAATATGCTGACCGTCTACCTTAACAGGTGTGACTAATTCACGCATCACATGAGCGGCTGCGGTCAGTTCATCCACCGTTTCACCCTTCATACGCAAGGCAACTAATAA